>JBCBYE010000672.1:0-2491 GCA_039816075.1 Pseudomonadota bacterium
CGCGGCGGCGAGGCGGGCGCGCTGGGCTTCGGCGGCGGCCTCCGCGGCCTCCAGCCGGCCGGAGATGTCGGTCAGACGCTCCTCCAGCCAGCGGGCCGCCCGCTCCGTCGCGTCGAACTTCGCCTCCAGCTGATCCACGATGTACTGATCGGCCACGGCGTTGGCGAGCAGCGCCGACATGGCCGGATCGCCCGAGGTGACGCGCACGGCGATCACCCGGCTCAGGTCCTGCTGCTTGACGTCGAGGCTGCGCCGCAGCTCGCGCACCGCGCGGCGCTCGGCCAGATCCGGGGGCGCCGGCCGCGGGGCCGGCGGGGTCCATCCCAGATGCCGTTCGGCCAGCGAGGCGGCGAACGCCTTGGCGCGGTCGGTCAGCCGCGCAAGGCGTCCGCCTTCGGCCGAGCCGCCGAAGGCCGGATCCTCCGCCAGGCGCAGCTTTCGCGCCACACGGGCCAGCAGCTGCTGGCTGAGGATCAGGCGCATCTCCGATTGCACGGCCTGAGCGTCGTAGGGCGCGGCGGGCAGCACCTGCGCCAGGTCCACCACCATCGGCGCGCGCGCCTCCAGCAGCACCTCCGCCTGGGCGGTCCATCGGTCCGGCAGGCGCGCCAGGGCGGCGGCGGCGAGCGACAGGCCCAGCAACCCGCCCAGCAGCACCAGCCCCTTGCGGCGCCACAGCACCGACAGCAGCTCCGCCGCCGCGACGGGCGCGGGCGGGCCGGCGGCCATCGCCGCCTCGAAGGCGCGCGGATCGGGCGCGGCGGTCATGGCGGGTCTCGGCCTCCTCCCCAACGGGATTTTCGACGCATTCGCCGAAAATCGCTCCGGGATCGGAAGCTAGGGGCGGAGGGTTAACGATCCGTAACCAACGGGGCCGGTCGTTCAGGTCCGCCGGGGCGACGCCGCCCGCGACACGGGCCGGGCGCGGGGCGAGGGCTCAGCCGCTCCACCCCTCCATGCGGTGCACGCCGCGGGCATAGGCGGCGGCGTTGCGGGCGTACCAGGCCGCGTTGGCGCGGTTGGCCTCGGCGCTGTCGCGGGTCTTGACCAGCTTGGCGGGCGTGCCGGCGATGATGGAGCCCGGCGGAAACGCGGACCCCTCCGTCACGATGGCATGGCCGGCGACGATGCTGCCGGCGCCGATCTTCGCCCCGTCCATGACCGTGGCGTTGATGCCGATCAGGCAGTCGTCGCCGATCTCGCAGCCGTGGATCGTGACGTGATGGGTGATGGAGCAGTTGCGCCCCACGATCGTGGGCGTCTCGAAACCCACATGCACCATCACGAAATCCTGCAGGTTCGTGCCCTCGCCGATCACGACCTCATGCGCCTCGGCCCGGATCACCACGTTCGGCCAGACGCTGACGCCGGCGGCCAGGCGCACGCGGCCGTGGATCAGCGCGGTGTCGTGCAGGATCGCCGAGGGATCGACGACCACCTCCGCGCCCAGCGCAGCGCCGCGATCGCCCCACGGGCGCATGACGGAACGGGCGCTCATGCGGCGACCGCCGGACGCGGCGCGGCGAGGGATGCGGTCATGGGCGAGGTCCTCCGGCGGAAAACGGGTCCGGCCGCGGCGTCAGGCCGGGCGGTAGACGGCGACGCTGCCGTATTGCCGGCGGGTCATGCCGGGCGGAACGGGGCCGCTGCCGTCGAATTCGGCGTAGACGACGCCGATGCGCCGCAGCAGGTCTTCGGGCAGGGACGCGAGGATCGCGGACTCGAACCCTTCGACGTCGATCTTCAGCAGGTCGATCCCGCCTTCGGCCTCGGCGATCTCGGTCAGCACGCGCGCGGCGGAGACCAGGGGCACCTTCAGCCTCTCCATCTCCGCCTCGGCCCAGGCGCCTTCCAGCCGGTCGGCCACGCCGCCGTAGCGGCCGGAGTCCTCCAGCGCGAATTCCACCTCGCCGTCCCGGTCGCCCACCGCCGCCTCGTGCAGGACATAGCGGTCCTCGAACCCTTGGAGCTGCGCGCGCAGCCGTTCGATGTTGCGCGGCGCCGGCTCGAACAGATGCACGCGCGCCGTGGGGTTGCGGGTGAGGAAATAGAGGGCGGAGAGCCCGATGTTGGAGCCGAAATCCACAGCCACGCGCAGCGACGCGTCCGCGGCATAGTCCTTGCGGCAGAAGACCTCGTTCACCGTCAGCATGTCGTGCACGCTGTACAGGGTGGCCTCGCGCCGGCCCGTGGGCGTGTTCAGCGCGAACGCCGTCGGGTAGTCGCCCTGGGCCAGCAGATAGCGGCGCAGGCCCTCCAACGGCCGGGCATAGGCGGAAAAGGCGTTGGCGAGCGCGACGTAGTGCTGTCGACCGGTGAGGCCGGAGATCAGCCGCCCCAGGTCTCGTCCGCCGATTCGCATGCGCGCCCTCCGTCCCTGACGACGGCAGGTTGTGTCAGGCGGGCCGTGCAAAGGTCAACGGCGGCGCGCCCTCGCCGCGCCGCCGGTCGGGCGTCGGCCGCCCTCAGTTGGCGCCGTCGAGCAGGCGCC
>JBCBYE010000115.1:0-9270 GCA_039816075.1 Pseudomonadota bacterium
GGGCCGAGGCGAGGTCCGCAACCGCGCCCAGCGTGTCCTGCACTTGCCCGGCGGCCGCGAGAATTCCGTCGGCATAACCGCGTTGCCGGTCGGTCAGCACGTCGCATTCAGGGCCGTCGCGCAGCATCTGGCCGAAGCCCGCGATGGTGTTCAGGGGGCGCCGAAGCCGGCGCGAGGCCTGCTCGATCAGCGCGCCGCGCAGTTCCTGAGCCGCGTCGAGCGCCGCGCCGCGCTCGCGCAAGGCATGGGCGGCCCGCGCCGCGTCGGAAATGTCTGAAAACGCCGTCAGCACCGACCCGTCCGGCAGCGCCGCCACCCTCAGGCGGAGGCTGCGGCCGTCGACCAGCTCGATCTCCTCCGACCAGGGGGAGCGGGTGGCCGGCTGCGAGAAGAAGGCCGCCACGCGGCGCCAGGCCTCCGTCGGTCGGGCGCGCGCCGCGAAGGCGTCCAGCACCGCCGCCATGGCCGAAGGCGCGCCGTCGCCGCCCGGGCGAAACCCCCACAGCCGCGCGAAGGCGGGGTTGGCGAACCGCACCTGACCGTCCGCGCCGAAGGCCGCGACGCCTTCCTCCAGCCGGTCCATGACCGCGTGGCGCACGTCGGTTTCCGTATGCCAGCGCCGCTGCAGGCGCGCGGTTTCGGAAATGTCCTCGAACAGCAGGGCGACGGCGCCCTGCGGGTGCGGGCGAGCGGCGACGCGGATCATGGTGTCGCCGGGCAGATGCCAGGTCTCCGTGCGCTCCAGCCGCTCGCGTCCGTCCGCCTCGCCGAACATGCGCTGCATGCCGCGCCGCCAGTCCACGAAATCCTCGGGCTCGGGCAGCATGCCGCCGTCGCGCAGGCGGTCCAGCACCTCGGCGAAGCCCGGGCGACCGGCGAGCCAGGCCGGGTCTAGGCGCATCAGCTCGGAAAACGCGGGATTGAACAGGCCCAGCCGCATCTCCCGATCGAAGATGGCGAGACCGACGCGCAGATGGGCGAAGGTCTCGGTCAGCGTTTCGACGAAGCGGCGCAGGGCCGCCTCGGCGCTGATCGCGGCCGACGCGTCGGAGCCGTAGCCCAGCCGCCCGCCATCCATCGCGGAAATCTCGCGCAGGTCGAACCAGCGGCGGCGGCCGGACACCGCGTCGAAGACAGCGGCGCGTCGCGGCTTCTCCGACAGATCCGGTTCGCCCGCCCCGCCGAAGTCGAGCCCGCGCGGCGCGCCGTCGAGATCCGGGCCGCCGGCAGCCTCCAGGTATCGGGCGTTGGCCCAGCAGAGGCGTCCGTCCGGCGCGCGGCGCCAGGCGATGTCGGGGGAGCCGGCCAGCATCTCCTGCATGTCGGCGAGCGCGCGTTCCGCGGCCTCGGCGCGGCTGGTCTGGCGCGCGGCCTCCAGCCGGTCGGGGCCGGCAGGGCTCATGACCACGCGGGCGCGACCGCGGCGCGGGGCGCCTTCGATGCGCCAGCTGCGGGATTTTCCGTCGACGGCCAGAACGTCGAAGGGCTTTCCTTCGGCCTCGAGCGCGGCGAAGACGGCGGAGAGGTCGGCGTCGTCGTGCAGCGCGCGCAGGCGGCCGGCCACGTCGGCCGCGGGCGAGCCCTCGCCCAGCCAGCGTCGCGCCTCGCGGCCGCGGGGCGTCAGACGCCCGTCGGAAAGATCGAAATTCAGCGTGTCGTCCGCCGGCTGCACAGGGGCCTCGCGCCGTGCGGCCAGCGCCCAATAGGCGACCGCTGCGCCGGCCAAGCCCCCGGCGAGCCCCAAAGCGGGATCGGACGCGCCGCTTTGCGTCGCGCGATCCAGCAGATCGAGGAACCAGCCCATGGCCGAAGACTCCATAGAGGCCATCGTCATACGCACCTCCGCCGTGACCCGAACGCGGCTCGTCCGATAGTCACGTCTGTCAACTTATACGAAAGTGGAACAAATTCAAATCTCGTTTTTCGCGAACGCTTCGTTCGGGCCGAGGGCCGGTCGCCGTCCCTCCCGCACCCTGTCGATGGCCCCGCGGGGCCAGGACGCCACGACGATGGCGCCGGAGGGGCGGGCGCGCCAGGGATCGAGATCGGCCTCAGGCCGTCTGCGCCGCCGCTCCGGCTCCGCCCCGTTGGCGTAGGAGACGGTCGCGCCGGTGCGTTCCAGCAGGGTCTTGGCGATGAAAAGGCCCAATCCCATGCCCTCGTAGCCCTTGCGCGCCTTCGACGCGCCGGCGCGCGCGCCGCGGCGGGCGCGATCCTGCACGAACGGATCGCCGAGCCGCCCCAGCATGTCGGCGCCGAAGCCGGGGCCGTCGTCGCCCACGGCCACGCGCAGCTCCTCCGCCGTCCAGTCGATGTCGATCCAAACATGACCTTCGGCGAAATCGACCGCGTTCTGCACCAGGTTGCGCAGGCCGTGGATCGCCTCGGGCAGGCGCTCCACCTCCGGCTGATCGGCGGCGGCCTGATCCACCGGGCGGCCGCGCAGGCGCAGGATGACCGCCTTGCCGCGGTCCATATGCGGTTCCGCGGCTTCCTCCAGCAGGCGATAGACCGGGGTGTGACGCATGTGGCTGTCGTCTTTGCCACCCTCCGACAGCTCCCGCAGGATGTCGCGGCAGCGATCGGCCTGCTTGCGGATCAGCTCGGCGTCCTCCGCCAGTTCCGGATCGTCGGCCAGCTCCCGCGCCAGTTCGCCCGACACCAGCTTGATCGTGGCGAGCGGCGTGCCCAGCTCGTGCGCCGCCGCCGCGGCCAAGCCGCC
This sequence comes from Pseudomonadota bacterium, assembly GCA_039816075.1. Lineage (GTDB taxonomy): Bacteria > Pseudomonadota > Alphaproteobacteria > Rhodobacterales > Rhodobacteraceae > Albimonas. Next base: position 2,723 of record JBCBYE010000115.1, read on the forward strand.
GATGGCGGTCAGACGATGCTCCCGCGCCAGGGCTTCTTCGGCGGCGGCGACGGCCTGGCTCATGGTCCACAGCTCCGCCGTCACCCGCCTGGCGTATCCGGCGACGAAGGCGACGCCCAGAAGCATGGCCGCCCAGACTCCGAAGACGATCACCGGCTCGGGCTCCACCCGGCTGCCGTCGACGAAAGTCAGCGGAATGTAGGCCACCGCCAGAAGGCTGAACTCCACGATGGCGAAGGCGCCCAGAAGAAGGGTGGAGCGCAGGGTCAGCGCCGTCGCCGACACGATCACCGGGGCCAGCGCCAGCACGGCGAACGGGTTGGTCAGCCCGCCGGTCAGAAACAGCAGCACGCCCAGCTGCGCCAAGTCGAACAGCAGCGTGAGCGCCGTGTCCCGCTCGCCCAGCCGCTTGGACGGCGGATGCACGGATTGCGCCCAGATGTTCACGCAGATGGAGGCGGCGATGGCGCCGAAGCACAGGCCCAGCGGCAGCTGCATTTCCAGCAGCCAATGCGCTGCGAGCACCGCCGCCGCCTGCCCCGCCGCCGCAAGCCAGCGCAGCAGCAGCAGAGTGCGCAGGCGCACCCAGTCTCCCCGACCGGCGCTCAGGCCGCGCAGCATGCCCTCGCGCCGCGCGGCGTGAAGGGCCGGTCGCGGCTCGTCGGCGGCAGGTTCGGGCGCGGAGGCGGCGAAGGGGTCCATCGGACGAACGCTAGCGCCGCGCCCCGCGATCAGCCAGACGTGATCGCCCCCGCGGCGGCGCGCCGCGGTCCGGCGCGGGACGCGGGCGGGCGGATCCGATAGGCTCAGCCACGTCTCGATCTTGCCGGAGCCTTCCTTCCATGACCGCCCTCTCCCGGCCCGCCCTCGTCGCCGCCTCCACCGCCGGCGGCGCCGTCGTCATCGGTCTCGCCGCCGCCATCTGGTTCGCCTTTCTCGCGCCGCAGGACGCCGACCGCTTCGCCGAATGCCGCGCAACCCGCGTCGCCGGCGGCGCCGGGGCCTTCGGCGGACCGTTCGAACTGACCGCTCATACCGGCGCGCGCGTGACCGAGGCGGAGGTGTTCTCCCGCCCCACGCTCCTCTACTTCGGCTACACGTGGTGCCCGGACGTCTGCCCCTTCGACGTGGCCCGCATGGCCGAGGCGACGGAGATCCTGGAGGAGGACGGCTACGAGGTGACGCCCGTTTTCGTCACCATCGATCCGGGCCGCGACGACGTCGCCTCCCTCGCCGACTTCGCCGAGGTGCATCACCCGCGCATGCTGGCGCTGACGGGCGATGATGCCGAGATCAAGACCGCCGCCTCCGCCTGGCGCGTCTATTACGCCCGCAACGGCGACGACCCCGAGGATTACCTCATGGACCACTCCACGTTCACCTATCTGGTGGGCCCGGGCGGCGAATTCCTGGACGTCTTCCGCCGCGAAGCATCGTCGCAGGAGCTGGCGACGCAGGTGGCCTGCTACCTCGATCACGTCTGAGCGGAGCCTGCCGGGGCGAGGTCGCGCCCCCGCCGCGCAGGACCCTTCGCCCTCGATGCAAGGCCGGTCGTCGCCCGGGTCGCTTTGAAACCGTCGGCGTTTCCCCTAGTGTTTCGAGGGACAACGAAATCGCCCGAGGAAAGGCGCGACCATGAACGCCCAGGACGAAGCGGCCGTCAGAGCCGACATCGGACCCGACAATTCCCTTCTGGTGCTGGACGACGACGAGCCGTTCCGCCGCCGTCTCGCCCGCGCGATGGAACGTCGCGGGTTCGAGCCCACGCCCGCCGAAAGCGTCGCCGAAGGCCTCGCCATGGTGCGCCGCGCCCCGCCCGCCTACGCCGTGGTCGACCTGCGGCTGGAGGACGGCAACGGCCTCGACGTGGTCGAAGCGCTGCGCGAGGCGCGGCCTGAGGCGCGCATCGTGGTCCTGACCGGCTACGGCGCCATCGCCACGGCCGTCGCCGCGGTGAAGATCGGCGCCTCCGACTACCTCGCCAAACCGGCGGACGCCGACGACGTGGAGGCGGCGCTGCTCGCCAATTCGGAGCTAAAGCCGCCGCCGCCCGAGAACCCCATGAGCGCCGACCGCGTGCGGTGGGAGCACATTCAGCGCGTGTTCGAGCTTTGCGACCGCAACGTGTCGGAGACGGCGCGCCGCCTGAACATGCACCGCCGCACGCTGCAGCGGATCCTGGCCAAGCGCTCTCCGCGATGATCGGCCGGGCGCGCCACGCGTGAGCGCCGACCCGCGAACCGTCGCCGCCTTTCGCGCGATGCACGTGCCGGGCGCGCCCTTGGTGATGCCCAATCCCTGGGACGTCGGCTCCTCCTTGCTGCTGGCGGGGCTGGGCTTCAAGGCGCTGGCCACCACCAGCGCCGGCCTCGCCTTTTCCGCCGGTCGACGCGACGGCGCCATCTCGACGGAAGAGAGCATCGCCCATGGCGGGGAGCTCGCCCGCGTCACCGGCCTGCCGGTGAACGGGGATCTGGAGAACGGTTTCGGCGACGCGCCCGAGGACGCCGCCCGGACCATGACGGCGGCGGCCGCCGCCGGCCTGGCCGGCGCGTCGCTCGAAGATTTTTCGGGCCGGGCCGACGCCCCGATCTACGACCTGACCCTCGCGACCGAGCGCATCGCCGCGGCGGCGGAGGCGCGCGATGCGCTCGATGGCGACATCGTGCTGACCGCGCGGGCCGAGGGCCTGCTGCACGGACGCCCGGATCTCGACGACATCATCCGTCGCCTTTCGGCCTTCGAGGCGGCGGGGGCGGACGTGCTCTACGCGCCCGCGCTGCCGACGCTGGCGGCGATGAGAACGGTCTGCGACAGCGTCTCCCGCCCGGTGAACGTCGTGATGGGCATGGCGGGACGGACCTGGCCTGCGGCGGCCCTGGCCGAGACGGGCGTGGCGCGCATCAGCATCGGCTCCGCCCTCGCCCGCGCCGTCTACGGCCTGACCCTGCGCGCGGGGCGCGAGATGCTGGAACAGGGCAGCTTCGATTTCACCGCCGACGCCGCCGGGTTCGCCGACCTGGCGCCGTTCTTTTCCGCCGACGACTGAGGCGGCCTTCCCGCTCGGCGCGACCTCGCCGACGCCTGTTCAGGGGCGCTCAAGGACAGCGCTGCGCAACGGTGTCCAGCGCCAGCTGCACGGGTTGACCATAGCTCTGCCGCAGCGCCGGAGGGGCCGACGGACTGGAAAACGCGTTGGACAGACGGCCGGCCAGCCGCGTGAGCTCGGGACAATCGTTTCCGAGCGTCAGCTCGAACGTGATCCAGAAATTGAAGAGAATCATTTCCTGTTGCGGCCTGAATCCTGGCGGGACTTCCAATCGAACCCGGTCGTCGACGGATCGGAACCGGATGCGCGCCTGACCCGGGTCGAACAACGGCCCCGGCGTTGCAAAGATGCGGGCGTACCAAAGATCCAGGTTCATGCGGTCGATGGGGCTGGCGACCTCGGTCGCCACGACGTCGGCCAGCGTCTTCGCGGTCTGCGCATCGCCGAATTCCAGCGCGCCGTTGATCAACGAGGCCTTCTCGAAGATCGAAAAGAGCTCCGGCCGCCGCACGACGATCTCCTCGAGGTTCTTGAGCAACGTCAATCGCGCCGCCCCCTTGGCCTCCATCAACGCGGCGCCCCGCGCATAATCGCCCGCCGCGTTGGCCGCGAAAATCTCCGCGCTGATCGTCTGGAACTCGCCGAGCCAGTCCTCGGCTTGCTCCTGCTCCGCCTTGGCGAGCTTGGCGGCGCGGAAGATCACATCGTCCCAGACCGTCAGCGCGCCCGTCGTCAACGAGATCACCAGCGCCAGCAGACCGCCCCACGCGCCCAGCCGGTCCACAAGCGGTCGCTTCCGTTTCTCCTTCGATGCGGTCTCGAGCGCGGTCAATCGCTGCGCTACATCGTCGATTCGTTCGTCGAAGCGGGCCAGCAGGGCGTTGTGGTCGGACATGACGTTTCAACCTCCCAGGCAAATCATCTGCAGGACGCGCCGGTCTCTTGCGTCCTCAGGCTTCGACCGTCGGGCCCTCAATCCGGCTCGCGGATCAGAACGGTGGTTTCGCTGACGTCGACGACGAAGCGCTCTCCCGGCGAATGGTCGTTCAGGAACGCTTGGGCCGCCGGATCGCGCACCGCATAGGACGTCTCCGAGTCGTCGAACCGGCGCGCCGTCGCCCGGCGGGAGGCGGCGTCCCAGGCCACCAGCTCCACCACCTCGCTGGTGAGACGCCCGATGACCAGGGCCGGCTTGCCCTCCCGCTCCGCCGGCACCGAAAACCCGTCGATCCGAGGCGCGCTCAGCGGGGCGTCATCCGAGGCGGGATAGGCGCTGACGGCGCGGGTCGTCACCGCCGACAGACGTGCGCCGGGTCGCAGGTCCAGCACGTCGGGCAGGCCGCCGCCAGGGGCGCGGGCCGTCTCGGCGCCGGTTTCGAGGTTGCGCAGCACCACGCGGCCCGCGTCGAGATTCACCGACACGACCTCCAACGCCACGCGCACGTTGCTGACCGTCTCGACGCCGTCCTGCGACTGCGCCTGCGCGGCCGAGGGCGCGGCGACCGCCGAACCCAAGCCGACAGCCAAGACGACGGTTCCGATGATGCGTCGGGCGAAGGTCATGGATCCGTCTCCTGCGCGGCGGCCGTCGGGGCGCGGCCTGGGGCGGCAGGAAGCCCGGCCGCCCGCCCTGCGTCAACCGCAGGCGCGCCCTCGGCCGCCCCGCGCTCGGCCCGCGCTCGCATTGACACGCGCGGTCGGCCGAGGTAACGCCCGCGAAAATTCCGGAAGCTGCACGCTTCCGGTCCCCGCCGCGGGCGGGGATCGCCCTCGGCCAGCGCGTCGCGCCCGCCGGGGCACGCGTCGTTTGGGTTCGCCCACCGGCGCGTCCGACGTATTGGATCGCCCGCGAGGGATCGAGGAGGCCGCCATGTTCGAAGCCCTGTCAGACCGCCTTTCCGGCGTCTTCGACAAGCTCACCAAGCAGGGCGCCCTGTCGGACGAGGACGTCTCCACCGCCCTGCGCGAGGTGCGTCAGGCGCTGCTGGAGGCCGACGTTTCCCTGCCCGTGGCGCGCAGCTTCTCCAAGGCCGTGCAGGAGAAGGCGACCGGCCAGGCCGTGACCAAATCCGTCACGCCGGGCCAGCAGGTGGTCAAGATCGTCCATGACGAGCTGGTCCGCGTGCTCGCGGGCGACGGGGAGCAGATCGGGACCCTCAAGGTCGACAGCCCCCCCGCGCCGATCCTGATGGTCGGCCTTCAGGGCTCGGGCAAGACCACGACCACCGCCAAGCTCGCCCTGCGCCTGAAGGACCGCGAGAAGAAGCGGGTTCTGATGGCCAGCCTCGACACGCGCCGCCCCGCGGCGATGGAGCAGTTGGCGGTTCTGGGCCTGCAGACCGGCATCGACGTGCTGCCGATCGTGCAGGGCCAGAGCCCCGTGCAGATCGCCAAGCGCGCCAAGCAGCAGGCGACGCTGGGCGGCTACGACGTCTACATGCTCGACACCGCGGGCCGGCTTTCGATCGACGACGAGCTGATGGCAGAGGTCGAGGCGGTGCGAGACGAGGCGCAGCCGCACGAGACCCTGCTGGTGGTCGACGGCCTGACCGGCCAGGACGCGGTCAACACGGCCGAGAATTTCGACGGCCGCATCGGCATCTCCGGCGTGATCCTCACGCGCATGGACGGCGACGGCCGCGGCGGCGCGGCCCTGTCGATGCGCGCGGTCACGGGAAAACCCATCAAGTTCGTCGGCCTGGGCGAGAAGATGGACGCCCTGGAGGAGTTCCATCCGGAGCGCGTGGCCGGCCGCATCCTCGGCATGGGCGACATCGTCAGCCTCGTCGAAAAGGCGCAGGAGACGATCGAGGCCCAGGAAGCCGAGCGCATGATGAAGCGGTTCCAGAAGGGCCGTTTCGACATGAACGATCTGCAGGGCCAGCTGGAGCAGATGCTCAAGATGGGCGGCATGGGCGGCCTGATGGGCATGCTGCCGGGCATGGGCAAGATGCAGAAGCAGCTCGACGACGCCGGGCTCGACGACAAGATCCTCAAGCGCCAGATCGCCCTGATCCAGTCCATGACCAAGCAGGAGCGGCGGCAGCCCGACCTGCTGAAGGCCAGCCGCAAGAAGCGCATCGCGGCCGGCGCGGGCATGGACGTCGCGGACCTCAACAAGCTCATCAAGATGCACCGGCAGATGTCGGACATGATGAAGAAGATGGGCAAGAAGGGCATGCTCAAGGGCATGATGAAGGGGCTGATGGGCAAAGGCGGCCCAGACCCCGCAGAGCTTGCCGCAGCCCAGGGCGCTGGCCTGCCCAAGGGCATCTCCCCACCAAAGGGCATGCTTCCAGGCATCGGAGGCGGCATGCAGTTGCCGCCGGGTCTCAGCGGCTTCGGGAAAAAGAAATGATCACCTGCATCGTGACCTACCAGCTCGATCCCAACAAGATCGAAGCCTTCGAGATTTATGCCAAGCTCTGGCTGGACCTGATCCCGCGCATGGGTGGCACACATCAGGGCTACTACCTGCCCCATGAGGGCGCAAACGACC
>JBCBYE010000764.1:0-2055 GCA_039816075.1 Pseudomonadota bacterium
CGCCTCACCAATCCCAGCCGCGCTGCTCCACCCAGGCGCGGCGCAGCTTCTCTCCGATGAAGCAGTCGATGCGCGGCTCCGCCGGCGCGGCGGGGGCGCCGTAGCCGACCTGGGCGCGCTGGAGGCGGGCGGGTCGGCCCTCGCCCGGGTCGGGCTGCCGTCCGCTGATCTCCAGGATCAGCTTGCGCCTTATGGTGTCCGGAAACCGGGCGACGTCCCACAGGGGCAGCAGAAAGCTCTGCGGGCCGCCGATCACGCAATCCTCGTAGTAGATGTCGAGGTCCTTGAGGCTGAAGGGCCCGTCCCGCGCCTTCATCATCAGGGGCAGACCGTTGACGGCGATGCCGGCGGCCACGACTTCGTCGCGCGCGGCCTCCACCCCCGGACCGGAATTGTTCGGCCCGTCGCCGGAGACGTCGATGACCTGGCGCAGCCCGTCGAAGCGGTTGTCCTGCATGGACTGCGCGGCGCTGAGCAGACCGCCGGAGATGGAGGTGCCCAGCGCGGCGGTGATGCGTCCCGCCTCCAGCCGATCGGCGAAGGCGTTCGCCGCCTCGGGCCCGTCGATCAGCGTCCAGTCGGCGATCACGTTGAGGATGCCCGGTCCGGCCCATTCCAGGTAACGCACCGCGATGCGGCCCAGCAGGCCCTGGCGGACGGCGCGGATCACGGCAGGGTCGCGCAGGGCGCGCACGTAGCCCTGACGCTGCAGGCGCAGCTCCTCCTCGTCCATGGAGCGGGAGATGTCGACGGCCAGCACCAGCTCCACGTCGACCTCGATCCGCGGCGGCGGCGCGTCGTCGGCCGCCGCGGCGGGGGGGGCGCCGAGAGCCGCGAGGCACGCCGCGGCGGCGGCGAAGGCGGCGGCGAAGGCGGGGGCGAAGCGGCGGGCGTGGGGCATGCGCATCGGCAAGGCTAGCCACGGCGAGCGATTCCCGGCAAGTTCCGCGCCGCGCCTCGGCCCGGCGGCGGCGGTCACGACCCCGCGACCCGGCGGGACCGGCGCGCGCCCTGTGCAGCCGAACCCGGAGCGTCGCCCGTGAGGATTCTCGTCGCCCTTCTGCTCGCCGCCGCGATCGCCGGCGCGCCCGCAGTCTCCGCCGCCCAGACCGGCGGCGCCGCCGCGCCGACGGAGGCGCCCGAGGCGGGACCCGACGCCGCCGCGGCCGCCGGCGGCGAAGACGATGCCGAGATGCGCCAGGCGCTGGCCGCGCAGCTCTACGATCTCTACCTCAAGGAGGAGCTGACCCGTCAGACGGTGGCGGGCACGCTGCCGGCGGTGCGCGACCAGTTCGTCAAGCTGGCCGAGCGCGAGGGGCGCGAGATCGACGAGGGCATGTACAATGCCTTCGTCGAGGCGCTGTCCGAAGAGATCGCCGAGGACATGGACCGGCTGTCGGCGCGCATGGTGGCCCTGCTGTCGCGCGATCTGAGCCTGGAGGAGATGCGGGTGATGGAGCGGCTCTACGCCGATCCGTCGGTGCGCGAGACGCTCGCCAAGCTGCCGCCGATCTTCAACCGCTTCGCCCCCGCCGTGGTGCGGGAGCGCAACGTGACGCTGCGGCGCGTGATGGTGGATTATCCGCCGGAGACGATGCTGCGCTGAGCGGCGGAGGGCCGCGCTGCCCCGATAGAGGCCGCCTGATGGGATGGGATTTCATCAGGCGGCTGGGCGCGACGGGCGCGCGTTGCGAGGCGCCTGGAGAGCGGGGCGGAGCGGGGCGGCGCTCAGATGCCGCCCATGCTCAGATACTTGATCTCCAAGAAGTCCTCGATGCCGTACTTGGAGCCCTCGCGCCCCAGGCCGGACTGCTTGACGCCGCCGAAGGGCGCGACGGTGGTGGAGGGCAGGCCGTCGTTCACCCCGACGATGCCGTATTCCAGCGCCTCGGCCACGCGCCAGCAGCGGCCGATGTCGCGGGAGTAGAAGTAGCAGGCGAGGCCGAATTCGGTGTCGTTGGCATAGCCGACGACCTCCTCCTCGGTCTCGAAGGGGACGAGGGCGGCGAGGGGGCCGAAGGTTTCCTCGCGCGCGACCTTCATGTCCTGGGTGAC
>JBCBYE010000691.1:0-2393 GCA_039816075.1 Pseudomonadota bacterium
GCGAGCCTTGACCCTTTCGACGACTCGGCTTGTCCAGGCCTCCTTGGTCTGCGCTGGCGGGAGGGCGGGCGCAGGCTCGCCCCGGACTTGATCCGGGGCCCCCTCGGGGCGGAGGCCGGGGTTGAGAGATGGCCTTCGAGCGGGGCGGCGGTTCGTCCACGAACGCGGAGCCCAGAAAGCCGGGCAACCGGTGTTCAGAGAGGGTCGGCCGACGCACCCCCAGCCTGGCGGCCGTGCGGCCCCATCGCAAGCGCGGCCCAAGCGCGGCGCATGTCGAAAAGACCTAGCGCAGCGCGGCGCGGGCCTGGGCGCCGGCCTTGCAGAAATCCATGCGGCCGGCATAGCGCGACTTCAGCTCGCCCAGCACCGCGTGGATGTCCTTCAGGCCGTGCGCCTTGGTGGTCGCGATGGCCTCGCGCACCGCGGCGCGCACCGCCTCGTCGTCCATCCGGGGCGGCAGGAACTCCGCGATGATCTCCGCCTCGCGACGCTCCCGCTCGGCCAGCTCGAGCCGGCCGGATTCCTCGTAGGCGCCGATCTGCGATTCCCGCTGGCGCACCATCTTGCCCAGGATCTCGCCGACCTCCGCCTCCGGCAGAACCGCGTCCTGGTCCTGCTCCCGCAGGTCCGCCTCCCGGTCCTGAAGCGCCGCGCAGATCAGACGCAGCGTGCAAAGACGGGTCTCGTCGCCGGTGCTCTTGGCCTCCCGAAGGGCCGTTGCGATCCGATCGCGCATGCAGATGTCCATCCGTTCCAAGCGGAGCCGCTTCGGGCCCGGCCGCCGACGCCGGACCCGGCCCGCCGTCGTTTCGTGCAATATACTTCACCGCCGCCCTCTCGCCAATCAGGGCGATTTTGCGGCAAGTCCTTGCTTTCCCTGCGTCCGCCTGCGGCGATGTCTCGCCGCCGCGTCCCGCGTTGACGCCCGAGGGCGCCGACCCTAGCTTCGCGCGACTCGCTCGGACCTTTGTTTCACGCCCCCGGACCACGCCGGGCGCGCAGCCGGAAGGGCCAGATCCATGACCGCCCCCGCCCATCTGCCGGTCCCCCCCGGCGCCACCGCCTGCCTCGCCTTCGCCGACGGCGCCGTCTTCTTCGGCCGAGGCTTCGGCGCGCAAGGCGAGGCCGTGGGCGAGCTGTGCTTCAACACCGCCATGACCGGGTATCAGGAGATCATGACCGATCCCTCCTATGCCGGACAGATCGTGACCTTCACCTTTCCCCATATAGGAAACGTCGGCGCCAATCCCGAGGACGAGGAGGCCGCCGCCCCCGCCGCCCTGGGCATGGTCACGCGCTGGTCCCCCACCTCGCCCGCCAACTGGCGCGCCGCACGGGGCCTGTCGGACTGGCTGGCGCGCCAGGGCCGCGTCGCCATCGGCGGCGTGGACACGCGCCGGCTGACCCGCGCCATCCGCCTGGGCGGCGCGCCCCATGCGGCGCTCGCCTTCCGCGAGGACGGGGCCCTCGACCCCGGCGCGCTGGTGGCCCGGGCCCGCGGCTTCGCCGGCATCGAAGGGGCCGACCTGGCGCGCGACGTCACCTGCGCCCAGGCCTATGGCTGGGACGAAACGCGCTGGGCCTGGCCCGGCGGCTTTCCCCGGCGCGAGGGCGAGGGCAAGCGCGTCGTGGCGGTCGATTACGGCGCCAAGCGCAACATCCTGCGCTGCCTCGCCTCCGCCGGCTGCGACGTGACCGTGCTGCCGGCGACCTCCACGGTCGAGGACGTCATGGCGCGCGAACCGCAAGGCGTGTTCCTGTCCAACGGGCCCGGCGATCCGGCGGCGACGGGCGACTATGCGGCGCCGATGATCCGCGGCCTGCTGGACCGCGGCCTGCCGGTCTTCGGCATCTGCCTGGGCCACCAGATGCTGGCCCTCGCCCTGGGCGCCAGGACGGTGAAGATGAGCCACGGCCACCACGGCGCCAACCACCCGGTCAAGGAGCTGGCGACGGGCAAGGTGGAGATCACCTCCATGAACCATGGCTTCGCCGTCGATGCGCAGACCCTGCCCGACGGCGTCCGCGAAACACATGTGTCGCTGTTCGACGGATCCAATTGCGGCATCGCCGTGGACGGCGCGCCGGTCTTTTCCGTGCAGCACCATCCGGAGGCCTCGCCGGGACCCATGGACAGCCATTACCTGTTCGAGCGCTTCGCCGCGTCGATGGGGTGAGCGGCGCGGGCGGGGGACCTGGCGGAGCGCTTCGCGCACGATACACCGCCCCCCCTCCCTGTCCCTCCCCCTGCAGGGGGAGGGGACGCTAGCGGGCGGGTTCTGCGGAACCTGCGGCGTTGTTCTTGGAGTTTTCGAAGACGCGATTCTGCTGAGAAGGCCCGCGAGGGCGGGCCTCTGGCGAGCGTTCGCCGAGTCGCCGAAAGCCTCAAGGCC
>JBCBYE010000735.1:0-2202 GCA_039816075.1 Pseudomonadota bacterium
CCGCGGCGGGGGCTCAGGCGGCGGCCTCTTCGGCGTCGAGGCGCGCCTGCGCCTCCATCCACAGGGCTTCGGCCTTTTCGAGCGCCTCCTCCACCTCGGCCCGCTTCTTCTGCAGGGCCTCGTGCCGGCCGGGCTCGGCGGTCTGGTAGAAGTCGGGGTCCATCAGCTTGGCGTCGATCTGCTCGCGCATGGCCTCCAGCTTGCCGACCCGCTCCTCGCACTTGCCGACCTCGCCGCGCAGCCCGGCGAGCACGCGGCGATGGGCCGAGGCGTCGCGCTTGGACCGCTTGGGGCCCTTGGCGCGCGCTTCGGTGCGGGTGGAGGCGGCGCGGCCGCCGGCGCCGCGTTCGGAGAGGAGCAGCCTGCGGTAGTCCTCCATGTCGCCCTCGAATGGCGCGACGCCGCCGTCCTTGACCAGCCAGAGGCGGTCCGCCACCGCCTCCACCAGATGCGGATCATGGCTGACCAGCACCACGGCGCCCTCATAGGCGGCGAGGGCCTGGGCGAGGGCGTCGCGGCTCTGCACGTCTAGGTGGTTGGTGGGCTCGTCGAGCACCATGACATGCGGGGCCTCGCGCGCCGCCAGCATCATCAGCAGGCGCGCCTTCTGCCCGCCCGAGAGGCGATCGACCGGGTTGCCGGCGATCTCCGGCCCGATGCCGGCGCGCGCCAGTTCCGAGCGCAGCAGCTTGGGCGGCGCGTCGGGGCGGTGGCGCGACAGATGCTCCAGCGGCGTCTCGCCCTCCACCAGCTCGTCCAGCTGATGCTGCGCGAAATAGCCGACCTTGAGCCCGCGGGAGACGTTCCAGCCGCCCTGCATGGGCTTGAGCCGGCCCGAGATCAGCTTGGCCAGCGTCGACTTGCCCTGCCCGTTGGCGCCGAGCAGCGCGATGCGGTCGTCCTGGTCCATGCGGAAGGTCACGCCGCGCAGCACCGCCTCGCCGTCATAGCCCAGCGTCACGCCCTCGGCCTGCATCAGGGGCGGCGGCAGCTCGGCCGGCGAGGGGAAGGCGAAGCCGGAGACGGCGCCGTCTCGGGAGACCTCGATCGGGTCCATCTTCTCCAGCATCTTCAGCCGGGACTGCGCCTGCTTGGCCTTGGAGGCCTTGTAGCGGAAGCGATCCACGAAGGACTGCATGTGGGCGCGGGCCTTGGCCTGCTTTTCGGCCTGGGCGGCGAGATGGGCGGCGCGCTGGCGACGCTCCGCCTCGAACTGGTCGTAGGCGCCGCCGTAGAGGGTCAGCTTGCGGTGATCGAGATGCAGGATCTGGTCGACGGAGCGGTTCAGAAGGCCGCGGTCGTGGCTGATGACCAGCGCGGTGGAGGGGGTTTCGGCCAGGAACATCTCCAGCCACACGGTGCCTTCGAGGTCGAGATAGTTGGTCGGCTCGTCCAGCAGAAGGATGTCCGGGCGGCTGAAGAGGGTCGCGGCGAGCGCCACGCGCATGCGCCAGCCGCCGGAGAATTCGGCGCAGGCGCGCGCCTGGGCGGCGGCGTCGAAGCCGAGGCCGCGCAGGATGTTCGAGGCGCGCGCCTCGGCCGAATGCGCCTCGATGGCGGTCAGGCGCTCTTCGCGCCAGGCGATGCGGGCGGGATCGTCGCTGTCGTCGGCCAGCAGGGCGGCGCGCTCCTCGTCCGCCTCCAGCACGGTGTCCAGGAGCGAGGCCTGCGTGCCCGGCGCCTCCTGCGCCACGCCGCCCAGGCGGGCCGTGCGCGGCACCTCGATCTCGCCGCCCTCCAGCGGCAGCTCGCCCCGGATCAGGCGGAAGAGGGTGGATTTGCCGGTTCCGTTGCGCCCGACGATGCCCACGGTCTTGCCGGGCTGGATCACGGCCGAGGCCCCTTCAAAAAGGGGGCGGCCGGCCATGGCGAAGGTGATGGAGCGGATCGCGATCATGGGTCGGGGGTTAGCGCAGGTCCGCGCCGGGGGGAAGGCGGCGCAGGGGGCCCCGGGCGCGCAAGGCGCCGCGGAGGGGCGAATGCGGCGCCGAGCCGCGGTCTCTGGGCCGGGCCGGGCCGCGGCGCGTTCAGCTTGCGCGGGGCGCGGGGCGGGTCGGGTCGGCCGGAGGCGTCAGGGGGTGCGGAGGCTCGCCCCTGCGCCCCTTGCCGCGCCGTTCCCCTGGGCGCGGCGGCCCGGCGGTCGGTGGAGCGCCCGACCGCGGCGGCCCGGCGCAGGCGATCTCCGCCGGGCCATGGGCGGCG
>JBCBYE010000610.1:0-2915 GCA_039816075.1 Pseudomonadota bacterium
CCTCCAGCAGCGCCCGCGCCGCCGCCGCGGCGCCGTCCGCGCGCAGCGCGACCGGCCGCCGCGGCCGCGCCGCCAGCCGCTCCGCCGTCTGCGCCAGCCCCTCCGGCGTCAGCGTCCCGATCCGCGCGGTCTCGATCCCCGGCAGACGCGCGAAGCCGCGGGCGCGGATCAGCTGCTCCTGCTCGCCGCCCTCCTCCATGGGGACCAGCAGCGCCGGCGTCCCGCTCAGCGCCGTCTCCACGGCGGTGTTGTAGCCGCACAGGCTGATCGAGGCCGCCGCCCCCGCCAGCCGGGCGCGGTAATCCGCCGCCGCCGGCTCCACCCGCGCCGGGCCCAGGCGCGACAGACGCCGCGCCGCCTCCGCCGCATCCGCCCCGCCCACGCGCAGCCGCCAGGGCCGCGCCGACAGGGCCGAGGCGCGCGCCGCCAGCTCCAGCAGGCGCCGCCCGATCACGCCCCCGCCCACGGCGACCAGAACCTCGTCCGACGCCGACGGCGCCGGGGCCGGCGCGCTCACGTAGCCGGTGTAGACGACGCCCGGCGGCGGCTCGGGCCGCGCGCCGCCCGCCGGCCCCGGCCAGCTCTCCTCCAGCGGGATCGCCGCGGCGTCGCCATGGACCAGCACGCCGGCGAAGCCGCGCAGGCGGGCCCGCGTCTCCGCCACGCGCCCGGGCTTGGACGGCGGCTCCAGCACGTCGCGGATCGACGCCCAGAGCCGCGCGCCCCCCGCCGCCTCGACCGCCGCCTCGAACTCGCCCGACAGCCGCCGGCGCCCGAACGGCCAGGTCTCCGTCACCAGCGCATCCGGCCGCGCCTGCGCCACCGCCTCGGCCGCCGCCCGCCGCCGCGCCGCCAACAGCGCCTCCGTCGCCGGGCGCCCGTCCAGGTCCAGCAGCCGCGCGTAATCCACGCCGTCCGAAGCGACGGGGGGCAGCTGCACCAGCTCGACCCCGTCCGCCGCCACATGCGCCAGCGGCCGTCCCCCGGATATCACCCGCACGCGCACGCCCGCGGCCGCGCCCAGGTCCGAGGTCGCGCGCGCCAGCGCCAGCGTGCGCACCAGATGGCCGGCCCCCATCAGATGCGTGACCAGAAACGCCACGCTGCGGCTCATCGCGGAACCAGCTTCACCGGCGCCCCGACCTCCGCCGGCCGCCCGTCGGCGTCCAGCCGCAGCGGGTGCAGCGCCGCGCGCTTGATCCGGAACGGCTCCGGCCCCGACCAGGCCCAGCCGGAGGCCAGGCCCAGCAGCGCCCGCATCACCCCGCGATGCACGACGAAGACGCGCCCGGGCGCCGCCTGCGCCGCCAGCCCCGCCGCCGTGCGCGCGCTCAGCTCCGCCACGCTCTCCCCGTTCGGCGGCCGGAACGCCGGGCCCCACGCCTCCACCGGCCGATAGGCGCAGGTCGGATCGGCCAGCAGCGCCGCGCCCGCCGCGCCCTCCCAATCGCCGAAATCGAACTCCGTCAGCCGCGGCTCCAGCGCCGCCGGCTGTCCGGGCCCGCCCAGCAGACGGGCCGTCTCCACGGCCCGGCTCAGGGGCGAGGCGACCATCTCCGCCCCCGCCCAGCCCGCGGGAAGGCGCAGGCCCGCCAGGGCCGCCCGCGACGCATCGGACAACGGCTGGTCGGAGCGTCCCTGCAGGCGCCCTTCGGCGTTCCAGTCCGTCGGAAAGTGCCGCAGCAAGGCGACGATCATGTCCAGTCCCCCTCCGCCGAGACCCTCGCCGCCGCATCCTCCGCCGCCGCGCCCGTCCGCACGCCCAACCCCTGCAGCACGGCCGCCAGCCGCGCCGCGGCCGCGTCGAGCGAATGCGCCGCCTCCACCCGCCGCCGCGCCGCCGCCCCGGCCCGGCGCAGCCCCGCGCGATCCGCCGCCGCCGCCGCCAGGGCCTCGGCGAAGGCCTCCGGCGCCCCCGGCGGCGGCAGGGCGCGCCAGGCGAACACCACGTCCCGCGGCCCGGGCCGATCCTCGGCCAGCGCCGGCAGCCCCGCCGCCTGCGCCTCCAGAAAGATCATGCCCACGCCCTCGCCGACCCCCGGCCAGACCAGCAGCTCCGCCCGGGCGAAGGCCTCGCCCAGCCCGTCGGCCTCCAGCGCGCCCAGAAACCGCACGCGCCCGCCGAAGCCGGAGAAGGCCGCCTCCACCTCCGCCCGCGCCGCGCCGTCCCCGGCGATCTCCAATCGCCAGTCGAGCGCCCGCGCCGCGCCCAACGCCGCCGCCAGCGCGCGGTAGGAGGCGAGCTTGTCGCCCGGCCGCATCATCCCCGCCGCCAGCAGCCGCAGCGGGCCCGCGGCCTCCGCCGCGCGCGGCGCCGGCGCCGGCCCCGGATCCAGAAACGCCGGCAGCGCCGTCAGCCGGGCGCCGAGCCCCGCCGCCTCCAGCATCGGCAGGTCCCGCCGCGTGGTCCACAACAGCGCGTCCGCGGCGCGGATCGCCGCCTCGGCCGCGGCGGCGTAGGCCGCCCAGGGCCCCTCGCGGCGCCGCGGCGACAGGCTCGGCTCGGTGATCAGATACGGCAGGTTCAGGGCGGCGGCGACAAGGGGACCCAGCAGATCCGGCGCCTTCCAATAGCAGTGATAGGTCAGCCAGGCCGCCGGCGGGTCGGGGCGCCAGGCCTCGATCAGCGCCGCCGCCTCCGCCTCCGCCTCGGCGATCCGCCGCGCCTGAACCGCCGGATCGCCGGTCAGGTCCAGGCTGCGGCGGCGCGAGGCGATCTCGGCGCGACACCCCGCGCGCCGCAACGCGTCCAAGGTCAGCCGCGCGATCCGCCGGTCGCCGGACGGCGTGGGATGGTCCGGCGGCTTGAGCGGCGCGTGAAAGGCGATGCGCGGGGCCGCGGCGCTCATCCTCGGCGCCCGGCGCGGATCCCCGCCGCCGCGGCCCCCCCCCCCCCCCCCCCCCCCCCCCCCCCC
>JBCBYE010000553.1:0-3344 GCA_039816075.1 Pseudomonadota bacterium
ATGACCCCCACCGCCTTCGGCCCGGACTGGTGGATCCCCCCGCGCAAGGGCGGCGGCCTGCGGCTCGGCCTCGGCCTGCTGGCGGCGACGCTGATCCTGGCGGCGCTGGGCGGAGTTCTGGGCTTCCTCGTGGGCGGCAGCAATCTGACCGAGGCCGACCAGGTGCAGGCCGTCGCCACGACCCTGGGCGTGGTGGCGCTCGCGGCGTTCGCGGCGCTCAGCGTCTCCACCGGCCTTGCGGCCGCGCTGCTGCTGTGGGCGACGCGACGACGCTCCGTCCTGGCCTTCGCCGCGGCGGGGGCGGCGGCGGGCGCCGTGTTCGGCGCGATCGCCCCGGTTCTGACGGGCGAGGACGTGACCCTGGGCGCAGTGGGCTTCATGGCCGTCGGCGGGGCCATGCATCTGCTGATCGTGCGCTGGGTCGCGGGCGTGCGGAACGGCCCTGGGGACGACGCGGAGGCCGCCGCGCCCCAGGACGCGCCGCAGGACGCGCCCGAGGATCCGCCTCAGTAGGCGGTTTCGTCCATCAGCCGACCGAAATCGCGGCCCCACTCGCCGTCCCACTGCCGCAGCAGCTCGTCGGCCGGCGTCTCGCCCCGCTCCAGCGTGTCCTTGAGCGCATCGAGGAAATGCGTCTCGTCCGGGATCAGGCCGCCCGCGCCGGGGCGAGCGCGGGCCTTAAGCCCGGCCTCGGCGATCGACACCACTTCGGTGGCGAGGTCGAGCATGGAGCGTCCGCGGATCTCCGCCTTCAGGCCCTTGACCGAGGCGTCGATGCGCAGGGCGTCCCGCTCCTCCGCCGTCCAATCCTTGGCCAAGTCCCAGGCGGCGTCGAGCGCGCCCTGATCGTAGATCAGTCCGACCCAGAGCGCAGGCAGCGCGCAGATGCGCCGCCACGGCCCGCCATCGGCGCCGCGCATCTCGATGAACTGCTTCAGGCGCGCCTCGGGGAAGATCGTGGTGAGGTGGTCGGCCCAGTCCGACAGCGTCGGCGTTTCGCCCGGCAGGGCCGGCAGGCGGCCGTCGAGAAAGTCGCGGAACGACTGACCGAGGGCGTCGATGTAGCGACCGTCGCGGTAGACGAAGTACATGGGAACGTCGAGCGCGTAGTCGGCGTAGCGTTCGAACCCGAAGCCGTCCTCGAAGATGAAGGGGAGCGTGCCGGTGCGCGCGGCGTCCAGATCCCGCCAGATCCGGCTGCGCCAGCTGACATGGCCGTTGGGCTCGCCCTCGAACAGCGGGGAATAGGCGAAGAGCGCGGTCGCGACGGGCTGCAGCGCCACGGCCGTCCGCAGCTTCTGCACCATGTCCGCCTCGGAGCTGAAGTCGAGATTCACCTGAATCGTGCAGGTGCGGTACATCATCTGCGTGCCGTGGGTGCCGACCTCGCCCATGTAGCGGGTCATCAAGCGGTAGCGGCCCTTGGGCATCATCGGCATGTCGTCGTGCCGCCAGAGCGGCGCGGCGCCGAGGCCGACGAAGCCGGCGCCCATGCCTTCGGCGATCTCGCGGACCTCTTCGAGGTGCCGGTTCGCCTCGTCGCAGGTCTGGTGGATGGTCTCCAGCGGCGCGCCGGACAGCTCCAGCTGCCCGCCCGGCTCCAGGCTGACATTGGCGCCGCCCTTGGTCAGGCCGATGATATGGCCGCCCTCTTCGAGAGGGGCCCAGCCGAAGCGGTCGCGCAGCCCCTCCAGCATGGCGCGGATGGAGCAGGGGCCGTCATAGGGCAGCGGCCCATGCGATGCGACGTCGAAGCCGAATTTCTCGTGCTCCGTCCCGATCCGGTAGTCTTCGGGCGGCTTGCAGCCGGCGGCGAGGTATTCGGCGAGCTGGCCGCGATGCTCGATCGGGCCCCCTCCGCTCTGAGGGATCGACATGGAGGGCCTCCGCGCCTGCGACGCGCCGTTTCGGATCGCGTGGCAGCAGACTTAGGCGGCGGGCGAGAGGGCGGCAAGGGGCGGCGCGGGGCGCGACGGCGAAGTTGATGCGGCGTCGGTCGGCCCCGGAGGGCCGACGCGAGGGTCAGGCGCGACGCCACAGCCGGCGCGACGCGGCCGGCGGGTCGGCGAAGGCCGCAGCGGCGCGGTCGAGCGAGAAGCCGGGCAGAGCCGCCAGGGTCTCCGGCAGGGACTGCGCCCCGGCGGCGCCCGCCGGGACCAGCAAAGTGACGCCGTCGAGGTCGCGCAGCCGCCAGGCGGGCGCATCGAGCGCATCCCGGTCGAAATCCACGGCCACGATCTCGTCCAACGACAGCACGCCGCCGCCCAGGGGACCGAAATAGGCGATGCGGCGTTCCGCGATCTCCACCACGCCCGCGGCCTGCGCGGCGTCGGAGAGGCGCGCCCGTTCCCACGCAGCGAAGGCCCAACCGGCGGCGGCGAGGCCCAGCAGCGCCACGCCCCAGCCCAGCCAGGCCCCCGAAACGCCGGCGCCCACGCCGCGCCACAGCAGCCAGGCGGCGAGGGCCCCGGCGACGGCCGTTTCCGCCCAGCGGCGGACATGGTCGAGGCCGGTGCGCGCCTCCGCCTCAGCCGTCATCGCCATCCTCCCGCCAATCGCCCAGCACGCTCTGCCACAGGGTCAGCGCCGCGACGGCGGCGGTGTCCGCCCGCAGGACGCGGGGGCCGAGCGACACGCGGGTCACGTAGGGGAGCTCGCGCAGGCGCGCCATCTCCTCATCGGAAAATCCACCCTCGGGCCCGATCAGAACGGCCCAGGGACCGGGCGAGGCGGCGAAGCGCGCCAGCGCCCGCGCCGCGGGCGGCGCGTCGCGCCGTTCGTCGCAGACCAGCAGGCGGCGCGCCGGGTCCCAGCGGTCCAGCGCGGCGGAGAGCTTCTCGGCCTCCTGCAGCGCCGGCACGGTCAGGAACCCGCATTGCTCCGCCGCCTCGATCATGTGCGCGCTCAGGCGGTCGGGCCGCAGACGCTCGGCCTGGGTGAAGCGGGTGAAGACCGGGCGCACTGCGGCGCAGCCGAGCTCGCAGGCCTTTTCCACGATGAAGTCGGTGCGCGCCTTCTTCACCGGCGCGAAGAGCAGGTGCAGGTCGCGGGCGCGGTCCTGCGGGCGCAGCCGCTCGCGCGCCGCCAGCACGCCGGTCCTGCGTCCGACCTCCACCGCCTCCGCTCGCCATTCGCCGTCGCGTCCGTTGAAGAGGCGCACGGCGTCGCCGGGGCCGAGGCGCATGACCGTGAACAGGTAATGCGCCTGTTCGCGCGTCAGCGGCACGGCCGCGTCCGGGCCCAGCGCCGCGTCCACATGGAGCCTTATCTTCGCCGCCCGATCTGTCATCATGCCCCCATGAGCGCCGACGATATCCCCCCCGCCGCCGGCCCGGAAGGCGCCG
>JBCBYE010000120.1:0-9025 GCA_039816075.1 Pseudomonadota bacterium
CGCGGCGGCCGCGCTCGACGCCGGCGGCCCGCAGAGCGTCGCGTCGCGCCCGTGTCCGGCCCCGCCCGTAGCCCTGCGCCCGCGCCGGCTCAGCGCCACGGAGGTGGAGCGCCTCGTGCGCGATCCCTATGCGGTCTACGCCCGCCGCATCCTGCGCCTGCGCCCGCTCGACCCGCTGGGCCGCGCGCCCGAGGCGCGGGACCGGGGCGAGATCCTGCACGCCGCCCTGGCGGAGGCGGTCGAGGAGACGCGCGGCTGGACGATGGAACAGGCGACGCCCGAGACCCTCGCGCAGGCCTTCGCGACCGCCGCGCGCGCCCGCATCGACCGGGAGGTGCCGCGGGCCGCCGAACGCCGCCTGTGGCGCGCCCGCCTCGGTCGCGCCGCCGAGTGGTTCGGCCGGGACGAGGCCGCCCGCCGCGCCGCCGGCGACCGGCCGCAGGTGCTGGAGGCGGCGGGCGAACGCCTGCTCGACCTGCCCGCCGGCCCCCTGCGCCTGACCGCCCGCGTCGACCGGGTCGATCTGCAGGCGGGCGGCGGGTTCGCCATCTACGACTACAAGACCGGCGCGCTGCCGGGCGCGCGGGAAATCGGCGTCTACGCCCTGCAGCTGCATCTCGCCGCCGCCATGGCCGCGTCCGGGGGGATCGAGGGGCTGACGCCCGGCTTTGCCGGCCGCCTCGCCTATATCGGCCTCTCCGGCGCCGGCGAGGGGGGCGAGGCGCGCGCCGCCGACCTGACCAACACGCCGGTCGACGAGGTGTGGGAGCGCGTGGCGCGCCACCTCGCCCGCTACGACGATCCGGACGAGGGCTATCTGTCGCGCCGCGCCCCGCGCAGCGAGGGCGCGGTCGGCGACTACGACCACCTGGCCCGCGCCGGCGAGTGGCTGGAAGCGGAGGATGAGGCATGAGCGACGATCGGGACCTGGCGCCCGACGACGACCTGCGCGCCGCCGAACCGCCCGATGCGGCGACGCAGGCGCAGATCGCCGCGACGGCGCCGGACGCCTCCGCCTGGGTCGCTGCGAATGCCGGCTCCGGCAAGACCTCCGTCCTCACGCGGCGGGTGGCGCGGCTGCTGCTGGGGCGCTGTCCGCCGCAGCGCATCCTCTGCCTCACCTACACCCGCGCCGCGGCGGCGGAGATGCAGGCGCGGCTGAACCGCATGCTCGGCGAATGGGCGATGATGGAGGATGCGGCGCTGGCCCTCGCCCTCGCGGACCTGTGCGAGCCCGGCCGCCCCGACGCCGCCCGCCTGGCGGAGGCGCGACGCCTCTTCGCGGCGGCGCTGGAGACGCCGGGAGGGCTGAAGATCCAGACCATCCACGCCTTCTGCGCCTCGCTCCTGCGCCGCTTCCCGCTGGAGGCCGGCGCCCCGCCGGGCTTCGCCGAACTGGACGAGGCCGGGGCCGCGCGACTGCTGGAGGATCTGCGCGAACAGGCCGCGCTGGCCGCCGAGGCCGGCGCGGACCCGGCCTTCGACGGCGTCGCCGCACGCGCCGCCGATTTGACCGTGGCCAAGCTGTTGGCCGCGCTGCCGGGCCTGCGCGACGGGGTGCCGGACGCCGCCGAGGCGGCCGAGGCCGCCCTGCGCCGCGTCTTTCAGATGTCGCCCGGCGCCGACCCGTCGCCCACCTACGCGCTGATCTGGGAGAACATCGAACCGTCGGACATGCGCGGCCTCGCCGCCGCCCTGGCCGCGTCGGGCGGCGCCGACGGCAAGCAGGCCCCGGCGCTCCTCGCCGCGGCCGAGGCCCGCGACGCCGGCGACATGGTGGCCGCGGGCCTGTCGCTGGAGCGGTTCGGCCTGACCGCCGCCGGCACGCCGCGCAGCACGCGCAGCTTTCCCACCAAGGCCACGCGCGCGGCGCGCCCCTCGGCCTTCGACGAAACGCTGACCCTGATCGACATGGCGGAGTCCCTGCGCAAGCTGCGGCTGGACCATGCGGCGGTGGAGGCTTCGGCAGCGCTGCATGCCCTCGCCCGGCGCGTCCTGGCGGGCTATGCGCGGGAAAAGGCGGCGCGCGGGGCGCTTGATTTCGAGGATCTGATCCGGCGCACGCTGGCGCTCGTCTCCACCGCCTCGGCCGCGGCCTGGGCGCTGCGCCGGCTCGACGGCGGGCTCGACCATGTGCTGGTGGACGAGGCGCAGGACACCTCTCCGGCGCAGTGGAAGATCATCGAAGCCCTCACGCAGGAGTTCTTCGCCGGCGCCGGCGCGCGGCTTCTGCCCCGCACCGTCTTCGCCGTGGGGGACGAGAAGCAGTCGATCTACTCCTTCCAGGGCGCCGCCCCGCGGGAGTTCGGGGCCATGCGCGAACATTTCGCCCAGCTCGCCGCCGCCGCATCGGGAGCGGCGTCGGGCCAGGCGTCCGGCGAGGCGCCGGGGGCCGCCGCGCCCTTCGCGCGCCGCTCGCTCGACTGGTCGTTCCGTTCCGCCCCCGCGATTCTGCGCGCCGTGGATGCGGCGCTCGCCTCGGAAGGGAAGGCGCTGGCATCGGACGGCGCGGCCCCGAGCCATCGGGCGTTTCTGGCCAAGGCGCCCGGTCTGGTGGAGCTGTGGCCCCCGTTCGAGCCTGCGCCGACGGCCGAGGCGGAGGATCCGCTCGGGCCCGTGGACGCCGCGCGCCCGGCCTCGCCCAAGATGCGCCTGGCCGAGGCGGTGGCGGCCCATGTGGACGACCTGCTGCGCGAGGGCGCGCCGATCTGGGATGGCAAGGCCGCCGGCTGGCGGCCCATGCGCCCCGGGGACGTCATGATCCTGCTGCGCGCGCGCGGCCGCCTGGCGCCGGCGCTGATCGCCGGCCTCAAGGGCCGCGGCGTGCCGGTGGCCGGGGCGGACCGTCTGCACATGCTCGGCAGCCTGGCGGTGCTGGACTGCCTTTCGCTGCTGCGGGCCACGCTGGATCGGCGGGACGACCTCTCGGCGGCGGAGGCGCTGCGATCTCCCTTCTGCGGGATGTCGGAGGGGGCGTTTGAGGACCTGGCGACGACCCGGGCCGGCGCGCCGCTGCTCGCGGCGCTGGCGGACCGGGCGACGGAGTTTCCGCATGCCGCCGCCGTCTTCGCCGCGCTGGCCGGCGCGGCGGATTTCGATCGCCCCTACGATCTGCTGCAGACCGTCCTCATCCGCCATGGCGGCCGCGCCCGCCTGCGCGCCCGCGCCGGCATGGGGCCGGAGCAGGAGGAGGCCGTCGATGCCCTGCTCGCCCAGGCGCTGGCCTATGAAAGCGTGGAGGCGCCGACGCTGCCGGGCTTTCTCGACTGGCTGCAGGCGGGGGGCGATGCGCCGCTCAAGCGCGACATGGATGATGCCGGCGATGCGGTGCGGGTGATGACCGTGCATGGCGCCAAGGGGTTGGAGGCGGGCATGGTCATCCTGCCCGATTGCGGCCCCTCCGCCGGGCGGCACGAGGATCTGCTGACCGACCCGGAGGAGAAGGTGGCGCTGTGGGCGGCGCCGGGGACCGGCGGCGCCCCGGGGCTGGAGACCGCCAAGACCCACGCGGCGGAGCGGGAGGCGGAGGAATCCCGCCGCCTGCTCTACGTCGCCATGACCCGCGCCCGCAGCCGACTGCTGGTCGCCGGCGCCCTCGCCCGCGCCGCCAAGCCGGGCGAGCGGCCCAAGGGTTGGGAGGACAGCTGGCACGGTCTGGTCGAGGCGGGTCTGCGCGAGGAGGGGGCCGAGTGGGTCGACCCGCCGCCCGCGCTCGACGGCGAGGCGGCGATCGACGTCGTTCTGCAGCTGGCCGACGGCTGGTCGCCGAACGCGACGCTGACGCTGTCGCCGCAGCAACCTGAGGAGGCCGGCGACGCGTCCGCCGACGCGGGCGCAGGCTGGCCCGCGCCGGTCCCGCCCGACCCCGCCGCCGGATCGCAGGCCGCGCCGGAGGCGTCGGAGAAACGCGACTCCGCCAGCGCTCTCGGCGGAGAGGCCACGGTCCGCGCCGAGCCGGCCGCGCCCGCCGGCCCGCCTCAGGATCGCGACCTCGCCCGCCGTTATGGCGACGCGGTTCACCTGCTGCTCGAACTGCTGCCGCCGTTGCCGCAGGGCGCGCGTCGGGCGCGCGGCGAGACGATCCTCGCAGCTCAGCGTCCCGCGCTGCCGCCGGACAGGTTCGAGGCGGCGCTGGAGGAGGCGCTCGCCGCGCTCGCCGATCCCGCGGCGGCGGACCTGCTGGACCCGGATGCGCTGGCCGAGGCGCCGGTGACCGCGCGCCTGGCGCCTGACCGCCGCGTGACCGGGCGTATCGACAGGCTGCTGATCCGCCCCGACGGCGTGCGCCTGCTGGACTGGAAGACCGGGCCGGCGCCCGCGACCCCGCGCGACGCGCCCGAACCCTATTTGCGCCAGATGGCCGCCTACCGCGCCGCGCTGCAGGTCCTGCATCCCGGCCTTCCGGTGGAGGCGGCGCTGTACTGGACGTCCGCCCGCCGGCTCGACCCGCTCGATCCCGCCGCGCTGGACGCCGCCCTTGAGCGCTGGCGGGCCGAGGCCGCCGGCGCGCGCGCCCCGGCTGAAGCCCCGTCGCCGCCGCCCCGCGGTTGACAGCGCACGGGCGGCCCCCCACGTTCCCGTGCCCGCGGGGCCCCGCCCCGTTCGGCGCGCGCCCGACCCCAGGCCCGCGCAAGCGCAGGAGATGACCCCATGGCCACCATCGCCGTCACCGACGCCAGCTTCGACGAAGACGTCCTGCAGTCCGACACGCCCGTGGTCGTGGATTTCTGGGCGGAGTGGTGCGGCCCCTGCAAGCAGATCGGCCCCGCGCTCGAAGAGATCGCGGCCGAGCTGGGCGACAAGGTCACCGTCGCCAAGGTGAACATCGACGAGAATCCCAACGCCCCGTCCCGCTACGGCGTGCGCGGCATTCCCACGCTGCTGGTCTTCAAGAACGGCGAGGTGGCGAGCTCCAAGGTCGGCGCGGCGCCCAAGACGGCGCTGCAGCAGTGGATCGAAAACTCTCTCTGAGCCTTCCGGCGGGCGCCGCGCCATGACCCTCGCGGCGCCCGTCGTCGAGGATCGCCCGGTCCCGACCGACTGGGACGATGCCTACGCCAACGCGCCGCACATCCCGGATGCCGACGCGATCCTGGCCGGGTGGGACGTGGCGGCGCCGGCCTTTCGCGATGCGCTCGGCCCCCGCGCTCGGCTGGGCGCGCCCTATCCGGGGCCGCTGGGCGATGCGCGCGAAACCTGCGACCTGTTCCTGCCCGATGGCGCGCCGCGCGGCCTGGCGGTCTTCATCCATGGCGGCTACTGGATGGCCTTCGGCCCGCGGACCTGGTCGCACCTGGCGGCCGGCCCGCTGGCGCGCGGCTGGGCCGTGGCGATGCCGTCCTACACGCTGGCGCCGCAGGCCCGCATCGCCGACATCACCCGTCAGATGGCCGCCTGCCTGCACGCGCTCGCCGCCGAGGTCGCGGGCCCGATCCGACTCTGCGGCCATTCCGCTGGGGGGCACCTGGCCACGCGCATGCTGTGCGGGGCCGGGCCGGCGGCGGCCGTGTCGCGGGTCGAGCGCTGCGTCTCCATCTCAGGCGTGCACGACCTGCGGCCGTTGCGGCGCACCCGGCTCAACGACACGCTGCGCCTCGATGCGCAGGAGGCGGCGGCGGAAAGCCCGGCCCTGCGGAGCCCCGTCGACGGCGCCTGCGTCACCGCCTGGGTCGGCGCCGACGAACGCCCCGAATTCGTCCGCCAGTCGGCCCTGCTGGCCAACGTCTGGGCCGGCCTGGGCGCTGCGACGCGCCTGGTCGTCGACCCCGGACGCCACCATTTCGACGTGATCGCCGGCCTCGCCGAGGCGGACAGCCCGCTGACGGCCGAGCTGTGCGGCGACTGAGGGAAAGGACCGCCCGATGCAGTGCTTCTTCGTGCAGATCAAGACCCAGCTGGGCCGCGCCTACGAGGTCGCCGACGCCCTCGCGCAGCGCGAGGTGGCGTCGGAGATCTACTCCACGTCGGGCGAATGGGACCTGCTGGCCAAGTTCTACATCCCCGACGAGGACGACATCGGCCATTTCGTGAACCTCAACCTGCACGACCTGCCGGGGCTGGAGCGGACCTTCACCACGCTGACCTTCAAGGCGTTCTGAGCGCGCGGCCGCGCGTCGTTCCCGTTTCCGTTGACATGCGCAGGGGCGCGCGATACCTCCGCCGGCGGATGGGCGCGTAGCTCAGTGGGAGAGCACTTCGTTGACATCGAAGGGGTCGCTGGTTCAATCCCAGCCGCGCCCACCATCCTGTCTCCCGACACGCAGATCGAACGCGGGCGCGACGGGCCGCGATCACGAAGCTGGACGACCGGGCGCGTCGGCTTGATCGCCCTCCTGCGGTCTTGGCAGGCGGTTGACGTCAAGCCCCCCGGCGCCGTCTGATCCGCGGCGAACCGTAAAGCGCCCCGACCGCACGGGGCCGATCCGTCGGGAGGACCTCAGATGACCATCCGCATGACCCGCCGCGGCGCGCTCGCCGCGATGGGCGGAACCGCCGCCGCCGCCCTCGCCGCCCCCGCGCTCGCCGCGCAGACGACCAAGGTCGGGGCGCTGCGCTTCACCTCCCATGCCGCCAGCTTCGTGGCGCTGGAGCGGGGCTACTTCGCCGAGGCCGGCCTCGACGTCGAATTCGAGTTCTTCCAGGCCGCGCAGCCCATGGCCATCGCCATCGCCTCGCGCGATGCGGACTACGCCGTCACCGCCATCTCCGGCGGGCTGCTGAGCCTTGCGAACAAGGGCGCGGCCAAGGTCGTCGGCGGCGCCCTGCGCGAAGAGCCCGGCATCGACGGGCAGCTCATCCTCGCCTCCAACGACGCGCATGCCGCCGGGCTGACCTCGCCCGCGGCCTTGGGCGGCAGGACCTTCGGCATGACCACGGCCGGCAGCTCGTTCCACTACATGGGCTCCAAGATCGCCGCTGCCGAGGGCGTCGACATGTCCTTCAAGCCCCTGCAGAAGGTCGGCGCGGTCATCGGCGCGCTGAAATCGGGGCAGATCGACGCCTGGTCGATCGTCCCGCACATCGCCAAGGCCCTGGCCGGCGGCGGCGGGGTGCAGGTGATCGGCAAGGTGTCGGACTACCTGCCGGACTACCAGGTGACGACCGTCTTCACGTCGGCCGAGAACGCCGCCAACGACCGCGGGCGGACCGAGGCGTTCCTGCAGGCGTTCAGCCGCGGCGCCGCGGACTTCAACGCCGCGCTGGTGGACAAGACCGCCGGCGACGCGGCGGCCGAGGACATGGTCCGGCTGATCCACAAATACGTCTACACGGATCGTCCCTATGAAAAGGCGGCGCCCAGCATCCGCAACGGCGCCATGCGCATCAGCGCGGATGCCGCGCTGAACATGGCCTCGGTCCAGGATCAGGTGAGCTGGTTCAAGGCCGAGGGGCTGGTGGACAGCAGCGTGGAGACGTTGGTGGATCCGTCCTACGTCGCCAACGCCTGAGCGCGGCGGCGGTCCCGGCATGGAACTGCGCCTCGCCGGCGTCTCTCACCGCTATGGCGGGACGGAGGTGCTGCGCGACATCGACCTGACCGTCGAGGCGGGGCGGATCACCTGTCTCGTCGGCCCCTCCGGCTGCGGCAAGTCCACCCTGCTGCGCTTTCTGGGCGGGATGGAGCGGCCGGCGGAGGGCCGCGTGGAGATGACGGGCGAGGCGCCCGAGGGCTGCCTCAACCCGCTGACCTACGTGTTCCAGCATTTCGCCCTGCTGCCGTGGCGGAGCGTGGCCGGCAACGTGTCGCTGGTGCTGGAGGATCACGGCCTGCCGCGGGCGCGGCGCGAGGCGATCGTCGCCGATGCGTTGGAGCGGACGCGGCTGAGCGACTTCGCCGGCGCCTGGCCGCGGCAGCTCTCGGGCGGCATGCGCCAGCGCGTGGCGATCGCCCGGGCGCTGGCGGTGCGCCCGGCGGTCTGGCTGATGGACGAGCCGCTGAGCGCGCTCGACGCCCAGACGCGGGAACTGCTCATGGAAGACCTGACGGGCCTTTGGACGCGGGCGCCCTTCACCGCCGTCTACGTCACGCACAACCTGGCGGAGGCGGTGCGGCTGGGCCATCGCATCGTCGTGCTGTCGCGCCGGCCGGGCGAGGTGCGCGAGGTGGTCGATCTGTTCTCGCCCCTGGCCGAGCGGCGCCCCGGCGATCCTGCGCTCGAGGCGCAGGCGGCCTCGCTGTGGCGGCTGCTTCGCGAAGAGGCGGAGGCCGCGGATCGCGAGCTTGCCCATGGCTGAGCGCCCGGCCCCTGCGCCGATCCCCCGGCGCACGCCCCGCCCGCCCACCCGCGCGCGCCGGAGGATCGGCGCAGGGGCCGGCGGGCGTTTTTCCGTGCGTGCTGCCTGGGGCCGCCGCGCGCGCCCCGCACGTGATCCAGGAGGGCCCCCTCCATCGTCCCGGGGCGCGGCCTGATGCGCGACCGCGCCGCAACCGCGATCGACGGTTCCCGGAGCCGGCGCGCGGCCCAGGCCGAGTCCACCGAGCCGGCGCCTCGTCCGGTGCCGTTTCGCGGCGGCGGGTTCCGGCCCGCCGGCTATGTCTGGTCCGCGCCGACGCTTTTCGTGGCGCTCCTCGCGCTTTGGGAATGGGGCGCCGCGACGGGCGTGATCTCGGCGCTCACGCTGCCGCGCCCTTCCGCCGTCGGTCAGGTCTTCGTGGACCTTTGGACCACGGGCCAGCTCTTCGAGCACCTGGTCCCCTCGCTGTCGCGCTTCGCGGTGGGCGGCGCGCTGGGCGCGCTCGCCGGGATCGGGCTTGGGCTGGCCATCGGGCTGTTCTCGCTTGCGCGGGCCGGCCTCGCCCCGCTCGTCGCGGCGCTCTTTCCCATTCCCAAGATCGCGCTGCTGCCTCTGTTCGTGATCTGGTTCGGCATCGGCGAGGGGTCCAAGTACGCGCTCATCGCCTTCGGCGTCTTCACGCCCACGGTCGTCGCCACCTATGGCGGCGTCGACGGGGTGGATCGCACGCTGATCCGCATGGGGCAGAGCTTCGGTCTTTCCTGGTCCTCGATCGTGCGCAAGATCGTTC
>JBCBYE010000729.1:0-2222 GCA_039816075.1 Pseudomonadota bacterium
CGCGCCGGGGGCCGAATCGGCGGCATGCGCCACGGCGGTCTTGGCGCGGCCGTCGCGCTCGTAGAATTCCACGGGCGCGCCGCCCAGGGCGTCGCCGAGGCCGGCGTCGAACGTGTAGTAGGCGATGGGGGGGACAGGCATGGCGGGGTCTCCGGTCCGAAGCTCCGCAGGCGCAGATGACCGGGGGGCCCGCATCCCGGTGGGGCCCCGGCGCCGCTACGCCGGCGAAAGTTACGCTGAGCCGCCGTTGGGGACGGCGACGAGACTCGGTTAACAGAGACTTTCGAAACGCCAAAGCGAAAATCGCCGGAATGGACGTTGGCGGGTCAGAAATTTGCTTCGCTTTGCAACAAGTTGCCCTCCCACAGCCGGA
Organism: Pseudomonadota bacterium; assembly: GCA_039816075.1. GTDB lineage: Bacteria > Pseudomonadota > Alphaproteobacteria > Rhodobacterales > Rhodobacteraceae > Albimonas. The sequence goes on from JBCBYE010000729.1 coordinate 374, forward strand.
AAGTTCATGGCCTTCTTTTCGCCCGTATCCCCATGAACGTCGTTCATTTCTTAACGACTGCTTCATGAATGGACCGGGAGCGCACGTTTCGCTCGCGGACGCCCCTATGAATTCGAATGGAACAGGATCGGCCGAGCGCTCGGCTCGGCCCGGCCCGGCCCGGCTCGGCCCGACCGGGGTCAGAGGCCCAGCGCGCCGGGGTTCAGCAACCCGTCCGGGTCCAGCTCCGCCTTCAGGGCCCGCAGCAGCGCCAGCGTCGGCGGCTCCAGCCCCTCGGCGTGGCGATAGCTGCGGCCCAGCTGCAGATGTCCGGCGCCCAGGTCCTCGAACCTCGCGATCAGCTCGCCCCGCAGCGCATGGGCCAGGGTCCGCGCCGCCGGCCGCGCCGGCGCGGCGTCGTGCGCGCGCACCTGGGACGGCGTCGCGAAGGCGCGCTGATGGGCCGACAGCGCGTCGGGCCAATGCAGCTGCGGCTCCACGATGATCTCCGCCCCGACGGAGGCGAGCAGCAGCGACAGACGCACCTCCTCCGCGGCCATGGCCTCGGCCCGGTCGCGCCGCCAGGTCTCCACCGCCGCCAGCAGCTCGGGCGCGCGGGCGGCCGGAGCCAGGCCATGGCAGGGCAGCCAGCGCTCCCCCTCCGGCCCGATCAGCGCCTTGAGGGGGCGGAACGGCCGCGCCCGCGTGGCCCGAGGGATGGCGTCCGGGATCGCGCGGCCGCCGTGGCGCGTCGCCGTCTCCAGCACCGCCGCGGCCACCGGCTCCGCCAGGCTCTCCAGCGGCGGCTCCACCACCGCATGCAGCGACCACGCCAGATCGGTCAGCGTGGCGCTGCGCATCGTCGCCGCCTCCGCCAGGCGCCGCGCGGCCCTCAGCAGCCCCCCGGCGCCGCCCGCGACCTCCGAGGCCAGGCGCGCCTGTTCCAGGATCGTGAAGCCCGAGCGCGCCAGCCCGCGATGCGCCTCCGCGTCGAAGGCCCAGACCTCCGAAAGGTGCGGCACGTCGACCAGCGCCGCCTGCGCGCGCGCCAGGGCGGCGCCGTCCTCGAACGCGAACGACGCGAACAGCGGCGCCGGCGGCGCGGGGATCAGGCGGATCAGCGCCTCGGTCTTGAGGCCCAGCGCGCCCGCATCGCCCAGAAAGGCCTGCATCAGCCCCGGCCCGAACCAGGCCAGCGCCGGGTCGCGCCCGGCCGCCTGCGCGCCGAGCCTGCGCCGCGCGCCCGTCCCGTCCACGACCTCCAGCCCGCGCACCGCATCGGCGGCATAGCCATGGGCGGCGGAGCCGAAAAAGGCGCCGTTCTGGCTCAGCGCCCCGCCGACCGTGGCGGTCAGACCCGACAGCGGCCCGAAGAAGGGCGCGCGCAGCCCCGCCTCCGCCGCGGCGGCGCGCAGCGCCTCCCATGTGGCGCCGGCGCCCACGCGCGCCACGCGGCGCACGGCGTCGATCTCGATGCGGTCGAGGTCGCGCAGGTCCACGATCAGGGATCGATCCGACGGCGGGCGGAAGCCGGCGGTGTAGCTCTGCCCCGCCCCGCGCGGCAGCAGCGCCAGCCCCTCGGCCCGCGCCTGCGCGACGAGCCCGGCGACCGCGGCCGCGTCGGCGGGCCGCGCCACGGCGGCGGGCGCATGGGTCGCGGGGCCGGAGATGTCCTCGGCCATCAGCGCCCGCATCTCGGGCGACCGGTCCACCCGGTCCTCGCCCAGCAGCGCCTCCAGCGCCGCGCTCATGTCCGATCTCCGCTCATGGGGCGCATCCTGCCCGCCCGCGCCGCGCCGCGCCAGCGCCGCGGATGGCCGCGGCGCCCGGGGACGCGGCTCAGCCCAGCCGGCGCAGCGCCGCCGCCACC
>JBCBYE010000063.1:0-11991 GCA_039816075.1 Pseudomonadota bacterium
CCGCGGTAACAGAAGATGTCGATGACCACGTCCTTGTGGAATTTCTGGCGGAACTCCGTCGCCACCTTGGCCGCGTGCACCACCGCCTCGGGATCGTCGCCATTCACGTGGAAAATCGGGGCCTCGACCACCAGCGCATTGTCGGTGGGATAGGGGGATGACCGGCTGAAGTGCGGCGCCGTCGTAAACCCGATTTGGTTGTTGACCACGATGTGCATCGTGCCGCCCGTGCGGTGACCGCGCAGGCCCGACAGGGCAAAGCATTCGGCCACAACCCCTTGCCCGGCAAAGGCGGCATCGCCGTGCAGCAGGATGGGCATCACGCTGGTCCGTTCGCGATCACCGACCTGGTCCTGTTTGGCGCGCGCCTTGCCCAGCACCACCGGGTTCACCGCCTCGAGGTGGCTGGGGTTCGCTGTGAGCGACAGGTGCACCGAGTTGCCGTCGAATTCCCGGTCCGACGAGGCGCCCAGGTGATATTTCACATCGCCCGAGCCGTCCACATCCTCGGGCTTGAAGCTGCCGCCCTGGAATTCGTTGAAGATCGCGCGATAGGGCTTGCCCATGACGCAGGCCAGCACGTTCAGGCGGCCGCGGTGGGGCATGCCGACGATGATGTCCTTCACGCCCAGCGCGCCGCCGCGCTTGATGATCTGCTCCATCGCGGGGATCGCCGCCTCGCCGCCGTCGAGGCCGAAGCGCTTGGTGCCGGTGTATTTGACGTGCAGGAACTTCTCGAAGCCCTCGGATTCCACCAGCTTGTTGAGGATGGCGCGGCGGCCCTGCTTGGTGAACTGGATCTCCTTGCCGTAGCCCTCGATCCGCTCCTTGAGCCAGCCGGCCTCTTCGGCGTTGGAGATGTGCATGTATTGCAGCGCGAAGGTGCCGCAGTAGGTGCGGGCCGCCAGGGCCACGATCTCCCGCATGGAGGCGGTTTCCAGCCCCATGACGTTGTCGAGGAAGATGGGCCGGTCCATGTCGGCCTCGGCGAAGCCGTAGGTGCGGGGGTCGAGCTCGGGATGCGGGGGACGCGGCGTCAGGCCGAGCGGGTCGAGATCGGCCGCCAGGTGGCCGCGGATGCGGAAGGCGCGGATGATCATCAGCGCGCGGACGCTGTCGAGGACGGCCTGCTTGACCTGCGCCTCGGTGATCTGGGCGCCGGCGGCCTGCGCCTTGGCCTGGACCTTTTCGGCGATCTTCTTGGGCGCGACGTCGAGGTCCGGGGCCCATTCGCCGGTGAGGGCGGAGGTGAGGTCGCCCATGGGCTGCGGCGGCCAGTCGGCGCGCGCCCAGGACGGCCCCTCCGCCTCCGCCTGCACCTGGTCGGCGTTCTCGTTGAGCGAGGCGAAGTAGCGCCGCCAGCTTTCGTCGACGCTGGACGGATCCCGCGCGTAGCGGGCGTAGAGCTGATCCACGTAGGCCGCGTTGTGACCCTGCAGGAAGGACGAGGCGTGGAAGGCGTCGTTCGAGCTTTGGTCGGTCATGCGCATCCGGGCGCCGCTGCGCCCCTCCTTGGGTTGAGCGGGGCCGCGCCGGAGCGTCCCCGCCTTGCGATCCGGCCCCTGCGGGGGCCTAGACGTTCGGGGTCTTTCCCCATCGATTGTTGCGCGGCCAGGTGGACCGCAGCAAGCGGGTCACGACGAAGAACCAGGCGACCAGCGAGGCCGCCGCGGTGGCGGCGAAGGCGGCGAAGAACGAGGTTTCGCCGTCCGCCGGGCCCTGCCCTTCGCCAGCCGCGACGGCGGCGGCGAAGGCGCCCAGGCCGCCGCCGGCGAAGACGAGGACGTGCAGGATCGAGACCCAGCCGGCCCGGTCGATGTCGTGCATCCGCCGCCAGCCCGCAGCGAGCGAGGCGGGCGCCAGCAGCGCCGCGAAGGCGGCCGTGGGCCCGCCCGCCGGCGCCCCGTGCGGCAGCGCCCAGTCCGCCGCCGCGACGGCGGCCAGCGCGGCGGAGGCGACCGCGGTGAAGCCCCAGTATTCGTCGCGACGCGCCCGCGCCGAGAACACGAAGGAGCGCGCCAGGCACGCCCGCGTCGCGGCGAGCGGCGAGAGCGGCGGGCGCGGTCCGCGGCTGCCGGCCGGCCCCGGCGGCAGGCGGCCGTTGCCGCTGCGTTCGGCCCGCGCGCGGGAGGCCCGCACCTCGCGCCGCGCCTTCGCCAGATCGGTTCCGCGGGTCATGCCGCCACCTCCAGCCCGCCGGCGCGCAGGCGGTCGGCGCCCTGGAGGGTCAGGTGGAAGCTGTTGGAGCGGCGCTTGGTCGTACGCCGCAGCGTGCCGCCTTCGTAGCTGTGCTCGACGAAGCCCATGGCCTCCAGCCGCGCGGCGGCGGCCTCTCCGTCATGCTCGATCATGAGGATCGGCTCGCAGCGCCGGAGCGTGTCCGCGGCGCCCTCTATGACGGCGGCCTCATGGCCCTGCACGTCGATCTTGATGAAGGCGGGCGCGAGGTTCAGCGCGTCGAGGGGGCGCAGGCGGCAGGCATGCGCCTGCATCCGCAGATGGGCGGGGTCGAAGCCGTCGATGGTGCGCGGGCCGAGCCAGTCGCGCGCGGCGGTTTCGTCGACGGAGGCGAGGCCGTCGAACATCCAGCCGCGATAGAACGGAACGTGCAGCGTGAATTCGCCGTCCGCGTCCGAGAGGCCGAAGGCGTGGACCGCGACGCCCGCCATGCCCCGCCGCTCCAGCTTTTCCGCCAGCAGGGGATTGGCTTCGAAGCAGTGCATCTCGGCCGTGGGTTGGAAGAGACGCATTGAGTCGACCGACTGGCCGCGATTGGCGCCGATGTCGAGGATCTGCTCGCCAGGGGCGAGGGTGAGGGCCTTGAGCACTTCGAAGTCCGGGTCATGCGGCCTGCGCAGGACTTTGAGCTGCGCGCGGCGCAGGTCATGCCGCAGCTCCTGCGCGGCGGGAAAGCGCAGCAGGGCCGAGCGGATGCGGCGCCGCCAGGCGTTGGAGAGGCGCAGGCCGGTCATGCGAAGGCCTCCGGCGCGGCGCCGGGCGGGAGGCCGTAGCGGTTGGGGGCGGGGTCGGACGGCGCCGTGAGACAGGACAGAACCACGATCAGGCAGATGAACGCCGCAAACCCGCCGATGAGCATCAGCGCGGTGAGGCCGACCGAGAAAGCGAACGCGAAGGCGCCGAACAGGATGCCGGCGGGAAGCAGAACCACCCACCCCGAGTGGCCGACGTCGTGCATCCGCCGAATGAGGGTCGAGACCACCACGACGAAGGCGACGATTCCAGCCGCCCATGCCGGCCAGGCGATCAGTGCGGGCGTCGCAGGCGCCTCGGCGATACGGTCGAGCAGCCAATAGGCCGGCACGAACACGCCCAACGTCCAGTACAGCTCCGACCGAGGGGCCCGGCCGGACGCGTGCCAGGCATGGCGCAAGCTGGTGCTTATGGCGGCGACGGGGGTCATGCCGCGGCCTCCGAAGGGGCTTCAGGCGGGGGACCATAGCGGTTGGTCGTGAGCTCGGACCGGGCCGCCAGCCACAACAGCAGCATCGCGCCCAGAAGCGCCGCAGCGGCGCCGCCGCCCACCATGACGAGGTAGTACGTGACGATCGGCTCGATCAGGCCCGACCCTGCCATCAGCGCGCCGAGGGCCGCGGCCGGCACGAAGACGGCGACGGGGAGCACGAAGACCCAACCGCTTCGTCCGGTATCGTGCAGCCGTCGCCAACCTGCGGCAAGGAAGGGCAGCAGCATCGCCAGACCGGCCGGATGGTAGGCCGGCGCGAATCCCTCGGCAGCCGCGCCGGGTCCGAAGCCGAAGATGGCGATCGAAACCACGGGAGGACGTCCGAAGGCCGCCGTGTCGATGGCCGCGGCGGCGGTGCAAACGACGGAAACGAAGCCGCAGAACCACCAGAACTCCGACCGGGAGGCCCGGCCGGAGAACGTCGCGCACTTCGCGAGGCAGGTTCGTATGGCCGCGACGGGGGTCAACGGGTCGGCCTGCAAGCTCTGGAGACGAATGAAAAGGCGATGCGCGGGGCCTCGGGACGGGCCTGTTCCGTGCGCGGGACGTTGAAGAGCGTGACGTGCGCATTGATGTCCCAGCGGTCCGACGCTCGGGCCTTCTGGGCGATCGAGACGAAGCCGCGCGCCTGCAACGCCTGGGTCGTCGGCTCGTCGAACCGCAGCGCCGGGCTTGGATCGGCGACGATGAAGCAGGACACGCGAACGCTCCGGTCGTCTGCGAATTGGCGAAGCGGAAGCGTGAGGGCTTTCGCGCCCCCTGGCCCGGCGAGAACCGCGCGCGTCGTGCCCGGCCCCGGATCCTTCGTCAGCCACGCCTGCAGGGTCCGCAAGCCGGCGGCGTAGGCCGTCCGCAGCGGGACGTCGCCGGCCGTCATCGAGACGCGCGTGGCGAGGTCGGCGAAGGCCAGACGCACCGCCGCAGGGGCGCGGCTTTCGCCTGGAACGGGCTGAAAGCCCGCCGCGCGCAGCTGCGCCCGCATCGCGGCCAGCGGTCCGGGACCGGCGCAGACCGCCGCCGCGGCGTCGAGGTCGGCCTTGCCCTGCGCGGACGCGCCGACGCCGCCGGTCGCAAGACCGGCGGCGAGGATCAGCGCGGTTGCCAGCAGGCGCATGGGCTCAGGTCCTCCTCAGCGCCCCATGGCCTTGAGCACCGCCTCGCCGAGGCCAGCGGGGCTGTCGGCGACGGCGAAGCCGGCGGTCTTCATGGCCTCGATCTTGTCCTCGGCGCCGCCCTTGCCGCCCGAGATGATCGCGCCCGCATGGCCCATGCGGCGGCCCGGAGGGGCCGTGCGGCCGGCGATGAAGCCGGCGATGGGCTTGGAGCGGCCCTTCTTGGCCTCGTCGGCGATGAACTGGGCGGCGTCCTCCTCGGCGCTGCCGCCGATCTCGCCGATCATGATGATGCTCTCGGTCTCGTCGTCGCCGAGCAGCCATTCGAGGGCGTCGATGTGTTCCGTGCCCTTGATCGGGTCGCCGCCGATGCCGATGCAGGTGGACTGCCCGAGGCCCGCCGCCGTCGTCTGCGCCACCGCCTCGTAGGTCAGCGTGCCGGAGCGGGAGACGACGCCGACCGATCCGCGCTTGTGGATATGACCGGGCATGATGCCGATCTTGCAGGCGTCGGGGGTGATGACGCCGGGGCAGTTCGGACCGATGAGGGTGGAGCCGGAGCCTTCCAGCGCGCGCTTCACCTTCATCATGTCGAGGACGGGAATGCCTTCGGTGATGCAGACGATGAGGGGAACCTCGGCGTCGATCGCCTCCAGGATCGCGTCGGCGGCGAAGGGGGGCGGCACGTAGATGGCGGAGGCGTTGGCGCCCGTCGCCTCCACCGCGCCGGCGACGGTGTCGAAGACAGGGATGCCGATATGTTCGGAGCCGCCTTTGCCGGGCGTGACGCCGCCGACCATCTTGGTGCCGTAGGCGATGGCCTGTTCGGAGTGGAACGTGCCCTGGGAGCCGGTGAGGCCCTGGCAGATCACCTTGGTATTTTCGTCGACCAGTACGGCCATGGGTCAGCTCCCTTCGTTCGAAGCGTTTGGCGAGGGCGGCCGGGCGAGGCCGTCGATCGGTATTCCTGTCGAGTTTGGTTGGACTCTCATCTCCACGTCACTCCGACAAAACCAGAGCGGAGGGAGGATAGTTGTGGCAGGTCAGGTGGCGTAGGTCGTTCAAGCGCTCGTCCCGTTCCGCCGTAGCCATCGAAAGGCCCGCCATGCGGACGGGCGGAGAGAGGCGCCAGATGGCATCGCGTCGTTCCGCATTAGCCGTCGCGTCGAAGTGCCAAGCATGCGGTTCGACCGCGGCGGCGATCTGATCCAGCAGGTCGCCATCGGCGTCCTCGACCCACACCGAGACCTGCTCGGTTCCTTCTTCATTGATCGCGAAATGGTCGCTGATCTCATGAAAGGGCTGCCGGTCAAAGATCGTCACCGCCAGTGCGACGCCCTCGGCATCAACCCATGGATCCGCGCCATCCCATGGCGAGGGGCCTGGAGGCTTCGCGAAATCCGCTTGGGCCAGCACGATCGAGAGATCTTCGCCAAGGGGAGCCAGGCAAACCGACAGGAACGAGGCGGGGCCTTCCGCAACGCCTGCAAAAGCGCGAGCCGTCGATCTCGCCTTCAACCACTCGCCAAAGACGCCGAACCCGGTCAGAACGCCGACGATGAGCGTGGCCAGGAGCGCCTTGCGACCGGTCATCACCCCGCCCTCCGCAGCAGGGCATGGATGTTGTCGTCGAACATCAGGTTGAGGGGGTTCTTGATCTGCATCGAGAAGCCCGCCTTGGCGGCCATGTCGCGCAGGCTGCCGGGGGTGAAGTAGTTGACGTGGTCGGGCAGGCGGATGCCGCACCAGTTGCGGCCCGTGACGCGGCGATTGACCGAGCCGTAGTTGGGCACCTTGACGTAGACGGCGCCGGTAGGTTTCAGCGCGCGATGGGCGCCGCGGAGGACCTTCAGCGGCTCGTCCTCATGTTCGAGGTAGCTGCGCATGACGATGCCGTCGAACAGCTCCGGCTCGAAGCCCCAGATCGCCTCGGCGCCGGGACCGTGCAGGCAGCGGCCGCCGCGGGCGCGCATGTTGGCGTCGGCCTCCTCGGCCAGGGCGCGGCTGATCTCGATGCCGTAGGGGGTGAAGGGCGGCTCGATCCGGTCGCCCTGGGCGCAGCCGATGTCGAGGACGGCGCCGCCGCCGTGCCGCTCGGCGTTGAACCAGTCGAGGTATTTGGCCATGTCCGAGCGCTGGAACAGCCCGGTGCGGAAGCGGGTGGCGTAGTCGACGCCGTACATGGCCGGGGCGGTGGCGAGGCGGCGGTCCTTTTCGGCGTCGAGGCCCTTCTCCCAGGCGAAGTCCTCGGAGAGCGCTTCGTGGCCCGGCGGGTTCTTGAGGTGGACGAAGCCGCAGGACTCGCATTCGACGATGCGCCAGCCGTCGCGGGAGAGCGCGCGCAGATCGCGTCCCGCCATGGCGCCGCAGAGGGGACAGGCGCGCGTCGCGGCGCTGTCCGCCTGCGCGGGCGCCGGGGCAGGGGCAGGGGCAGGGGCGGGAGCGGCGGTCATGCGGCCCCTCCGATCGAGCGGATCAGGATCAGGCCGGCCTCGTCGGGCGCGCAGCCGGCGGCGGCGGACACGGCGGTGAAGGCGATCTCCACCGGCCCGCGCGGCCCCTCGAGCAGGCGGGCGCCGCAGCCGCGGGGGGAGGGGGCGAAATCGTTCAGCTGCAGATCGACGCCGAAGGCCTCCTTCAGCGCCTGCTCGCCGGCGATCTGGGCGGCCTCGAGGCGCATGTCGTCGGCCTGCACGAGGCAGAGGAGCGAACCGGGGTTGAGGGTGAGGGTGACGCCGTCCCGCTCCGCCCGGCTGGCCTGCGGACCGAGCGCGGCGACGTTCCAGCCCACGGCGCCGAGCGCGGAGGAGGCGGCGTCGAGATCGGCGAGCGAGGAAAGGCAGCTCTCGGCTGCTTCGGCCGCGGTGTCGACGAGGCGCAGGGCTTTGCGAGTGAGGCGCGGGCGAGCGCGGAGGTTCGCCTGGTCGGCCGGGCCGGGCCGGGTCGATCCACCGGCGCCGCGCCCGGCGCGGAGCGGGCCCGCCTCGACCGCGGAAGGGGTCGGGCCGGTTTGTGCGCCGGGGGCGTAGACGGCCGGCTCGACCGCGAAGGTCGGGGCGGCGGCGGGAGCCCCCCCGCCGGAGGAGAGCGCCGCGGCCCCGCCCGCTGCGGCCGCGCCGCCGGCGGCGGTGGCGGTTCCGGCGGCGGAGAGCGCGGCCCCGCCCGAGGCTGCGGCCCCGGCGGCGACCGTGGCGGCGGATCCGGCCGCGCCGACGGCCGCGCTTCCGACGGCGGCGACGGCGCCCACCGAGGCCCCGCCGGCGGCCGAGGCCGCGGCGACGATGCCGGCCACCGGGATGGCGACGCAGCCCTGCAACACCACGAGCGCGGCCGCCGCGAGGGGGGCTGAAGCCGCTGCGCGGAGGTCTCGTTTCGCGGCGACGGGCCCCACGATCCGGCGATGGACCGATGTCGGCGCCTCGGCTCGGCCGCGAAGACGCGGTGCATCAGGGCGAGCCTGCCGTTCGGATCGCGCGGCGCGACGCTGCGTCATCGCACGCCCCGCCGAGCGCCGACGAAAGCGGCTGCGGCAGCCGCGTGGAGCGCGATGAGCGTGGCGGTCGCGGCGTCCTTCTCCGTCAGGCTGACGGCCTCGGGGCCATCGCCGGCGGCGGGACAGGCGGCCCGGACGGCTTCGACGCGGCGGCGGACCATCACGACCCCCACTGGGCTGCGAGAAAGGCGCGGGCAGCGCCGGGTCCTAGCGACGTCAAGGTCACGATCTGCGCTCCGTCGCGGCGCGCGGACAACCAGACCACGGACCCGGCCTCGGCGTCACGTTCCGCAACCTCGCCCCAACGCTGCATTAGAAGAGCATCGACTTCTCCGACCAGAGTGGTCCAGGAAAAGGCGGGAACGGCCATGGTGCAGCGTGTCACGCCGTCTTCCTGGGACAGGCTCAAGGCGACCGCGTGGGTGTTGGACGCGTGCTGACGCCTCGTCCAGAACGGCTCCCCATCGTCGGACCGATCCCACCCCTTCGCTGCGAGTTCGTCTTCCAAGCGCCGCTCATCGGGGAAACCGGAGAGGCACGCGTCGTCGAAGTCAGCGATGTAAGGCGGCAGGTTCGCAGTTTCGACCACCGGCACGACGTACGGCGCGGGTACAGCTGAAGGACCGCACCCGGTTGCCGCGATCGAAGCCCCCAGGAGCACGAACAGACCCTCCCAACGCACTGCTCAGCCCTTCACCGCCTTGACGATCTTCTGCGCGGCGTCGGCCAGGTTGTCCGCAGCGATGACGTCCAGGCCGCTTTCGTTGATGATCTTCTTGCCCAGCTCCACGTTCGTGCCCTCCAGCCGGACCACCAGGGGGACCTGCAGGCCGACGGCGTTGACGGCGGCGATGACGCCTTCGGCGATCACGTCGCAGCGCATGATGCCGCCGAAGATGTTCACCAGGATGCCCTTCACCTGCGGGTCGGAGGTGATGATCTTGAAGGCCTCGGTCACCTTCTCCTTCGTGGCGCCGCCGCCGACGTCGAGGAAGTTGGCGGGCTCGGAGCCGTAGAGCTTGATGATGTCCATCGTCGCCATGGCCAGGCCCGCGCCGTTGACCATGCAGCCGATCTCGCCGTCGAGCGCGATGTAGTTGAGGTCGAACTTGGAGGCGGCGAGCTCCTTGGGATCCTCCTCGGTCTCGTCGCGCAGGGCCATGACGGCGGGCTGACGGTAGAGCGAGTTGCTGTCGAAGTTCATCTTGCAGTCGAGGCAGCGCACCCGGCCGTCCTTCATGACGATCAGGGGATTGATCTCCAGCAGGGAGACGTCCTTTTCGATGAAGAGCTTGTAGAGCTGGCCGACGAGCTTGACGCAGTCCTTGAAGGCCTGCCCTTCGAGGCCGAGGGCGAAGGCGACCTTGCGGCCGTGAAAGCCGGAGATGCCCGAGGCCGGATCGACGCTGAACGTGACGATCTTTTCGGGGGTTTCGGCGGCCACCTCCTCGATGTCCATGCCGCCTTCGGTGGAGGCGATGAAAGAGATGCGGGAGGTGTCGCGGTCGACCAGCAGGGCGAGGTAGAGCTCGGTCTCGATGTCCGCGCCGTCCTCGATGTAGATGCGGTTCACCTGCTTGCCGGCGGGGCCGGTCTGATGGGTGACGAGGGTGCGGCCGAGCATCCTGGCGGCCTCCTCGGCCGCCTCCTCGACCGATTTGGCGAGGCGCACGCCGCCCTTTTCGCCGGCGCTTTCCTCTTTGAACGATCCCTTTCCGCGGCCGCCGGCATGGATCTGAGCCTTGACCACCCAGAGCGGACCGTCGAGGGCGCCCGCGGCGGTCTTCGCCTCTTCGGCGCGGAGCACGGGCTGACCTTCGGCGACCGGGCAGCCATACTCCTTGAGCAGCTGCTTGGCCTGGTATTCGTGGATGTTCATGGCGCGTCTCGTCCCTTTTGGAGCCCGTAGCCGGCCGGCGCCCGCGCGGGGGCGGCGAGTTTCGCCGCGGGACCGAACCTAAGGCGATGTAGACGCCTGCATGCCGTCGAAGCAATCGCTGCCTTCGGCGCATGCCGGAAAAAGCGGCGAACGTGATCACACCCCGTTTCGGTGTGATCACAAGCAAGGTTTGGTTAACCTGCGCGCATTTTAACGTTCCGAATCGCGACGCTCCGCCGGGCCGCGCGGCTGGCCCGCGGCGGCGCGCCATGCTACCGGCCGCGCATGAGCGTCTCGCCCCCCTCCGCCCCGCCCGCCGCAGCCCCGCCCGCCGCGGCGCCGGCCGGGATCGATGCCGCGGCGCTGGGCATGGGACTGATCTTCGCGCTGATCTGGTCGTCGGCCTTCACGTCGGCCAAGATCCTGGTGGCGGACGTGCCGCCGTTCCAGGCCTCGGCCATCCGCTTCGCGCTGGCCGGGACGCTGGCCTGCGGACTGGCCTTCGCCCTGGGGCAGAGCGCGCGGCTGACGGGCCGGCAATGGCGGCTGGTCGGCATTTTCGGCCTGTGCCAGAACACGTTGTATCTGGGGCTGAACTTCCTCGCCATGACGCGCATCGAGGGCGGGCTGGCGGCGGTGATCGCCTCGGTCCTGCCGCTGATGGTGGCGGCGCTGGGCTGGATGTTTCTGAGCGAGCGGCCGGGCCGGCTGGGCGCGCTGGGCCTGGCGCTGGGCTTCGCCGGCGTGATGGCGGTGATGCTGGGGCGCCTGCAGGGCGGATCGGACCCCGAGGCGGTGGCGCTGTGCGTGGCGGCCGCGCTGGCGCTGGCCGTGGCGACGCTGAGCCTGCGGGGCATCGCGCCGGGCTCCAACCTGCTGATGATCGTCGGGCTGCAGATGTTCGTGGGCGCGCTGACCCTTGGCCCGCTGAGCCTGTGGCTGGAGGCGGGGACGGAGGCGCGCTGGACCGTTCCCGCGCAGCTCGCCTTCGCCTACACGACGCTTGTGCCCGGCGTGATCGCCACGGTGGTCTGGTTCGCGCTCGTGCGGCGCATCGGGGCGGTGAAGGCGGCGGCTTTCCACTTCCTCAGCCCCTGCCTCGGGATCGGCATCGCCTGGGTCCTGCTGGGGGAACGACTGAGCTGGGCGGACGCCGCGGGCGTCGCCGTCGCCACGGTCGGCATCCTCATGGTGCAGCTTTCCAAGGACCGGATGGCCTGAACGGCGCCGCGCCGGGGTTGCGGCGCGGGGGCGGAGGCGCCAAGTGAATCGCTCCGGGCCAGCGACGGCCGCCCGGAGGCAGGCCTGTTGCGGGCCCAAGCGCCGTCTCGCTTCCTTTGAGAAAGGAGGGGCGGGACATGGCTTGCGGAACCGCCGACTGCACCACTGGAAACATCGCTGTCGCGCATCGCGGCCGAGGCGCGCGAACCGGCTGGCCCGGTCTGCTCGCGCGCTGGGCCGCAGCGCGGCGCGAACGCAGCGCGCTTGCGCGGCTGGACGCGCGGATGCTCGACGACGTCGGGTTGAGCGAAGAGACCGCGAGGAGGGAGGCCGCCCGGCCGTTCTGGGACCTGCCCGGCCAGCTGCGCTGAGCGGCTCAGCCCGAGGGCGCCGGCGCGACCGGCACCACCACTTCGTTGCGCCGGTTCCACGGCAGCGTCCAGGGCGGGTCGTAGAAATAGGTCCGCGCCGCGCCCTCGGGCGTCCAGTCGGATCCGTCCAGCGAAGACAGAAGTTCCGGCGCCCGCTTCAGGGCGCCGGACACGAAATAGTAGCCTGAGAAGGTGAGCGCCGCTTCGGTGCGCGGCGCCACCTCCAGCAGGACGACCGCGGGGTCCGTGGGCCGTGGGGCGTCCGCCAGCGCCAGCCCCTCGGGCAGGAAGAAGCGCATGGCGACCTCGCCCTCCGCCTCGATCGTCTCGACGGGGGCGGTCATGGCGATGGCTGCGGACGGCGCGGTCTCCACCGGCGCGGTCATCGCGATCTTGGCGGCAGGCGCGTTGGCCCCGTCGATGTAGCGAAA
>JBCBYE010000360.1:0-4993 GCA_039816075.1 Pseudomonadota bacterium
AGGCAAATGTGAAACTTGCGATCTCGGGCGGGCAGAACGAGCCCCGCGATGCCATCGCAGGCGCCACCTGGGCGCTGCTGACCCATCCCGAGCAACGCGAGGCCGCGATCTCAGGCGCTGTCGGCTGGCGCGCGGTCTTCGAGGAATACGCCCGCTGGATCAGCCCCATCGGCATGTCGCCGCGCCGCATCGCCCGCGACGACGTGGTGGGCGGCGTGCGGCTGGAGGCGGAGGGCCGCGCGTTCCTCATGTTCGGCTCGGGCAACCGCGACGAGACCGTGTTCGATCGGCCGGACGCCTTCGACATGCGCCAGGACGGCGGCAAGGCGATCAGCTTCGGCGCGGGGCCGCATTTCTGCGCGGGGGCTTGGGCGAGCCGGTGCCTGATCGGCGAGGTCGCGCTGCCGATGCTGTTCGCGGCGCTGCCGGGACTTAGGCTGGATCCGGAGAGGGAAACGCGCTTCGGCGGCTGGGCGTTCCGCGGACCGCTCAGCGTGCCTGTGCGGTGGTGAGCGACGGGGCGCCGACGAGACGCCGGTTCGCAGGCATCAGGATCGCCGTGGAGCATGTTCCGATCAGCTCGCATGTCGGGCGCAGTCGGAGCCGACCGCTGCGGGCGTCGGCGTCGGCGCCGTGCGAACGGCCGCCGCGGGTCGCAGACGGTCTCGGCTCGAGAGCCCGACGAAGGCGCAGGGGAACCGACCGAAGGCCCCCATCGCCGGCTTGAGACGAGACGTTGGATCCGAGCGAAGCGCGCCGATCCACCGATTGATCACCGTATCCGCGCGACATGGCGGAGATGGACCGTCGCCGGTTCCCTGGCCATCAGGCCAAGACGACGTCGCCCGCACGCAAACCCGCAGGACGATCCCTGCCGGCTCAAGGTCCCGGCTAGCGCGCCGGACTGGCCAAGCGAGCGGGGCATGGGCAAATTCGCACGCGAGAGCGCGTGCGAGTCACGCGGCGGCGGTTCGTCGCCGGCGCCGACCTGCCAGAAGGCGATGCACGCGACGCCCGAGGCGGCCGTCGAAGAGGAGATCGATCCGATGAACAGCAGCGAACCGCCGATCACGGACCTGCGCCCCTCCCTCGCCGGGGGGGTGCTGACCCTGACGCTCGACGGCCCCGAGACGCGGAACGCGATCTCTCCGCCGGTGTATCGCGAGATTCAGGCCCGCGTGATCGACGCCGAGCACGACCCCGCGGTGCGCGCCATCGTGCTGACGGGCGCCGGAGGGTTCTTCTGCTCCGGCGGCAATGTTCGGGGCATTCAGAAGAGCCGCCAGGGGACCATCGCGCAGGCGTCGCAGAACACCGACGCGCTGAACGCGATGATCCTGGCCATGCGGGCCTGCCCCAAGCCGCTCGTGGCCGCGGTGGAGGGCGCGGCGGCGGGCGCGGGGCTGGCGCTGGCGCTGGCCTGCGACATGATCATCGCGGCGGAGGGGGCGAAGTTCGTCGCCGCCTACGTCAAGATCGGCCTGTCGCCCGATGCCGGCCTGACGCATTTCCTGCGCGAGGGCCTGCCGCGGCAGCTGGCGTCCGAGATGTGCTTTCTGGGCCGTCCCGTGCCGGCGGAACGTCTGCATGCGGCCGGCGTCGTGAACGCCGTCTGCGCCAAAGGCGAGGCGACGACCGTGGCCCAGGCGCTGGCGGCGGACCTCGCCGGCGGCCCGGTCGGGGCCATCGGTCGGATCAAGGCGCAGATCGATGAGGCGCCGAAAAACGACCTCGCCGCCCAGCTCGCGATCGAGGCCAAGGCGATCAACGAGGCGAGGTTCGGCGACGAGGCGGCCGAAGGTCTGGCCGCCTTCGTGGAAAAGCGCGCGCCGGACTTCGCCCGCAAGACCTGAAGCGGCGAGGTCAGAGGGCGCCGGCGGTGGTGCCGGCGGCGGCGAAGAGGGCCTGCGTCTCCTTCGCGATGTTGAGCTGGTGGATCTGGCTGGTGCCCTCGTAGAGGCGGAACAGACGCACATCGCGATAGAATCGCTCGATGCAGGAATAGTCGGCGACGTAGCCCGCGCCGCCGAAGATCTGCACGGCGCGGTCGGCGACGCGGCCGCAGGCCTCGGTCGCGAAGTACTTGCAGATCGAGGCGTTCATGCGCACGTCCTCGCCCCGGTCGCGGGCGCGCGCGGTCTCAAGGATCAGGGCGCAGGCCGCGGCGATGTCGGTCTGGCAGTCGGCGAGCATCGCCTGCACCAGCTGGAACTCCCCGATGGGTCGTCCGAACTGCTCGCGCGTCGCGGCGTGGCGGCAGGCTTCGTCCAGCATCCGCCGCGCCGGGCCGGTGGACAGCGCGGCGAGGTGGATGCGCTGCTTGTTCAGCGTCTTCATGGCGGAGCGGAAGCCGGTCCCCTCGGTCCCGCCCAGAAGGTTGTCGGCGGGCACGCGCACGTCGCTCAGCTCGATTTCCGAGACGGGCGAGCCGGCCTGACCCATCTTGGCGTAGGCGGGGCCGGGTTCCAGCCCCGGGGCGCCGCGTTCGACCAGAAAGGCGCTGACGCCGCGGCTGCCGGGCGCGTCCGGGTCGGTCCGGGCGAAGACCGTGAAGAGGTCCGCGATGGGGGCGTTGGTGATGTAGGCCTTGCGCCCGTTGAGGACGTAGCCGGCATTGCCGTCCTTGACCGCCGAGGTGGTCAGGGACGTGGCGTCCGAGCCTGCCCCGGGCTCGGTCAGCGCGAAGCAGCCGGTGATCTCCCCGGTCGCGAGGCGCGGCAGATAGCGGGCCTTCTGATCGGCGGTTCCGTCGACGACCAGCGCCTCGCTGCCGATGCCGGTGTTGGTGCCGACGCGGGCGCGGAAGGCGACGGAGCAGTACGAGAGTTCGAAGGCGGCGAGGATCAGCTCTTCGGTGCTCAGCCCCAGCCCCCCGTATTCGGCGGGGATCGACCAGCCGAAGAAGCCGCGCGCGGCCATGTCGGCGACGATCTCGGGCGGCACCTCGTCCTCGGCCGCGACCCGGTCCTCGGCCGGGATGGCGGCGTCGCGGACCCAGGCGCGCACCTCGGCCAACAGACGGTCGAGACGTTCGGGATCGTGGATCATGGGGCCTCCTCAGACGGTCTCAAGGCGTGAACACGCCGCGAAGGCGAAGCGTTTCCGCCGCGGCGGCGAGGCGCGGACCGATATCGGTTTCCATCCGGTCCTGCCGGGCGCGGTAGGCCGGCACGGTGCAGGCGAGCGCGACGACGAGGCCGTCGGCGGTGCGCCCGATCGGCGCGGCGACCGCATGGATCGCCGGGCGCCAGTCGCCGCGGGCGGTGCAGAACCCGTCGGTCCGACAGCGCTCGATCCCCGCCTGGGTTGCGTCCGCGAAGGCCGCGAAACCGTCGGGGGCGAGTTCGCGAAGCTCCGCGAGCTTGTCCTTCAGCGACTGCTCGGCGAGCAGCGAAAGCAGCGCACGCCCGGTCGACGCCGCCATCAACGGGCCGGTGATCCCGATTTCCGGGGTGTGGGGAAAGTCCGGCGGATGACCCTCGGACTGAATGACGACGAAATTGGCGCCCGAGATCACGGATATGGACGTGGCGGCGTTGGCGAACTCCGCGATTTCCCGCATCACGGGCCGGGCGGCATGGCGCCAGCCGGTGGCGGCCAGAAGCGGGTAGGCCAGCGTCAGAACGTTGGCGGTCACGCGAAAGCCGCCGGACGGGTCGGCGCGCAGATAGTCGAGCGCGACCAGAGTTTTGCACAGGCGGGACACCGTGGCGCGGTTGAGGTCGAGGCGGCGCGCGATCTCCGCGTTGCCCAACGCCTCCGTCCCCGACTGAAAGCAGCCGAGAACCGCCAGGCCGCGCATGAGCGTCGAGGCGAGCGAAAGATCGTCCTCTTCCGCTGCCGGGCGGAGGTTGCGCCCCCCGGCCGCAAGCTCTTCGAGACCGGTCATTCGCCGCCTTCGCGTCGACCCGGGGGCCTCGGAGGAATTGGGACTTCACCGACGCAGACCATTTGACAGGACCGTAGCTCGCTGCAAACATCGGGGTCAACAACGTTCAAAAATAGGAACGGATGGGAGGATGGATTTCAATCTTGCGCCAAGAGCGCAGGAGATCGGCGTGCGCGTGGACGCGTTCTTCGACGCCGAGATCCTGCCCCGGCACCGCGATTGGGTGCAGTCGGTCGTCCGCGAGGGGCGGACCGCCCCGTTCGTGGAGTCGCTGCGGACCAAGGCGCGGGAGGCGGGGCTGTGGAACCTCGCGCTGGCGGATCTGCCGGCGGACGCGCCGGGCACGCGGCTCTCGAACCTGGAATTCGCCGGCGTGGCGGAGACGCTGGGCCGTCTGCCTTGGGCCTCTCAGATCATGAATTGCCAGGCGCCGGACGTGCCGAACATGGCCATGCTGATCGCGCTGGCGACGCCGGCGCAGCGCGCCCAATGGCTCGATCCGCTGCTGGAGGGGCGCGGCTGCTCCGCCTTCGCGATGACGGAGCCGGCGGTCGCGTCCTCCGACGCTTCCAACATCGCCACGCGGTTGACCTTCGAGGGCGGGCGCATCCGCATCGACGGGCTGAAATGGTTCGCGACGGGCGCCGCGCATCCCGACTGCCGCTTTCTGATCGTGATGGGCGTCAGCGACCCGGAGGCGGAGCGCACGCGCCGCCATTCCATGGTGATCGTCCCGACGGATGCGCCGGGCGTGACGATCCGGCGGGAGCTGTCGTTCCTGGGCTGGACCGACCATGTCGCGCCCATGGGCGAAGTGGCCTTCGACGGCGTCGAGGTTCCGGCCGAGAACCTGATCGGCGTCCGCGGCGAGGGCTTCGCCGGCGCGCAGACCCGCCTCGGCCCCGCCCGCGTGCACCATGCCATGCGCTGCGTAGGGATGGCCGAGATGCTGGTGGCGCAGATGATCGCCCGGGCGCGGGAGCGGACGACCTTCGGGCGCGCGGTGATCGAGCGCGACACGGTGCAGGGCTGGATCGCCGAGGCGCGGATCGAGATCGAGCAGACGCGCCTTCTGATCCAGCGCGCCGCCTGGCGGCTGGACCG
>JBCBYE010000116.1:0-9135 GCA_039816075.1 Pseudomonadota bacterium
CAGAGACCTGGCCAGCCGGCGAAGCCGGCCGCGTCACGAGGGGGCTCGATGCCCCCGAGGGGCGCGCACGGGGGGGAGGCGCGTCAGCTCTTGCCCAGCGCCACGGAGTCCGAAAACGCCGGCCGTTCGCGCAGGCGTTTGAGGTAGGCGGCGACGGGCGGGGTCAGGTCGTATTTGCCTAGTCGCGCCAGGTGCAGGGTATAGCCCATGGCGATGTCGGCCGCGGTGAAGCCCTTGGAGAGGAGCCAGGGCCGGTCCGCCGTGGCCCGGGCGATCAGGGTCTGCATCCGCGCCATCCGCTCGAGGCACAGGGCCTCGTGACCGTCGGAGATCGCGTATTCGGGCATGCCGGCGCGGTTGCCGAGCCAGGTGGCCACATACATGCAGGACCCGGCTTCGGCGAAGTGCAGCCAAAATAGGAACGGGCCGAAATCGGGGTGATCGGCGGGCACGTCGAGGTCGGACGGGCCGAAGCGGGCCAGCAGGTACTGCATCATCGCCACGCTCTCGCCGAAGCGGACGCCCTCGTGCTCGGCCGCCGGCACCTTGCCGGCGGGGTTCACCTCGGCCCATTCCTCTCCCGCGAGCCAGGGGCGGTCCATGGACACGACCTCGACGTCGATCTCCAGCCCCATCTCCTTGGCGAGCCAGAGCGGGCGGATGGAGCGCGCATGGACCGAGTGCCACAGCTTGAAGGTCATCGGCTCACTCCATCATCTCGGCGACGCGGGGGGCGAAGTAGGTCAGGATGCCGTCGCAGCCGGCGCGCTTGAACGCCGCGAGACTTTCGAGCATGGCCTTGTCGCCGTCGATCCAGCCGCGTTCCGCCGCGCCCTCGATCATCGCGTACTCGCCCGACACCTGGTAGGCGAAGGTCGGCACTTCGAAGGCGTCCTTCACGCGGCGGCAGACGTCGAGATAGGGCAGGCCGGGCTTGACCATGACCATGTCGGCCCCCTCCTCGAGGTCCGCGGCGACCTCGCGCAGGGCCTCGTCGCTGTTGGCGGGGTTCATCTGGTAGGTCTTCTTGTCGCCCTTGAGCGCGCCGGAGGATCCGACCGCGTCGCGGAACGGCCCGTAGAAGGCGGAGGCGTATTTCGCCGCGTAGCTCATGATCGTCACGTCGGGAAAGTCATGCGCCTCCAGCGCTCGGCGCATGACGCCGACGCGCCCGTCCATCATGTCGGAGGGGCCCATGACGTCGGCGCCCGCCTCGGCCTGCGCCAGGGTCTGCTTTTCCAGCGCCAGCAGGCTTTCGTCGTTCAGCACCACGCCGTCGCGCAGCAGACCGTCCGTGCCGTCGGAATTGTAGGGGTCGAGCGCGACGTCGACCATGACGCCGACCTCGTCCGTGGCGGCCTTGATGGCGCGCGTGGCGGAGTTCACGAGGTTCCGGGGGTTCCACGCCTCTTCCGCCCCGGGGGTCTTGAGCGCCTCGTCCGTGTAGGGAAAGAGCGACAGGCACGGAATGCCCAGATCGGCGGCGCGCCGCGCGACGTCGCCGCAGCGGTCGACGGTGATGCGGGACACGCCGGGCATGCTGGCGACCGGCGTTTCGGCGTCCTGGCCGTCCATCACGAAGATCGGCCAGATCAGATCGGCGGTCGTCAGCCGCGTTTCCTGCACCATGTCGCGGATCCAGCCGGCGCGGCGCAGGCGCCGGGGGCGCGAGAGGGGGAAGGGGGCGAGGCGCGCTCGGGTCATGGCTGGCTCTCTTGTGCGTCGCGTGTCAGTTGAAATTGACGGTCCAAGGGGTGACATGCCGCGCCTCGACGGGCAAGCGCGGGGTGGCGGCGCGCGCGCGGAGGCGCCAAAACGTCGCCGTCGCGCGCGCCTCCGGACGGCGCGCCGCGCATCGGCGGCGGGAAATTCGGTTGGACGCGAGCACGCTTCTGTCCCCCTGGTACTGGGTGTTCACGGCGGCCTTCTGGGCCGCCTCGACCTATTTCAGCCATGGCGTGCCGTTCGACCTGATGCGCCGGGCGTCGAAGCTGGGCGGCGAGGACGCGGAGCTGTGCGATCGGCTGGCGCGGCGCATGCTGGCGCAGATCGAGGAGCGCATGGCGGCCGGCGGCCATGCGGCGGCGGCGCTGGCGGGCTTCGCCCTGGCGGCGCTGGCCACGGCGGCCTTCGCCGGCGGTGCGGAATGGGCGCTAGGCCTGCTGCTGCTGCTGGGCCCTTTCGCCGTGACGGCGGCGTTTTCGCTGATCGAAGCGCGACGCATCCATGCGTCGCTGGACCGGATCGAGCCCGAGCGGCTGCTGACGCTGCTGTGGCACCGGCGCTGGGCGAATCAGTTCGCGGCGGCCATGGCGGTGGCCGTGGCGGTGAGCGTGATGACCGTGCTGCACCGCGACAGGCTGGCCTTCATGGGCGGCTTCTGAGGCGGAGTTCCGTCGGGCGGCGCCATTGACAGCGCGCCGGACGCCCTCACATGGTCCGGCTCCGCGGCGGTCATTCGTCCCGCCGCGCAACCACCGTCCGCGCGTTTTTCAGGAGTGCCGCATGGCCGTCGTCGTCGTCGAATCCCCGGCCAAGGCCAAGACGATCAACAAGTATCTGGGATCCGACTACACGGTTCTGGCGTCCTACGGGCATGTGCGCGACCTGCCGCCCAAGAACGGCTCGGTGGACCCCGCCAACGGCTTCGAGATGCTGTGGGAGGTGGACGCCAAGGCCGCCAAGCACGTGCGCGCCATCGCCGAGGCGCTGAAGGACGACGAGAGCTTGATCCTCGCCACCGACCCCGACCGCGAGGGGGAGGCGATCAGCTGGCACCTGCTGGAGGCGCTGCGCAAACGCCGGGCGGTCAAGAAGGACACGCCGGTGCAGCGCGTGACCTTCAACGCCATCACCAAGGCCGCGGTGACCAAGGCCATGGCCGAGCCGCGCCAGATCGACGAGGACCTGGTGGAGGCCTACCTGGCGCGCCGGGCGCTGGACTATCTGGTGGGGTTCAACCTGTCGCCGGTGCTGTGGCGCAAGCTGCCGGGCGCCCGCTCCGCCGGCCGGGTGCAGTCCGTGGCGCTGCGTCTGATCGTCGAGCGGGAGATGGAGATCGAAGCGTTCCGGGCCCAGGAATACTGGTCCGTGCGCGCCGCGCTGGAGACGCCGCGCAAGGCGGGGTTCGAGGCGCGGCTGACGGAGCTGGCCGGCAAGAAGGTGGAGCGCTTCACCTTCGCGACGGAGGCGGAGGCGGAGCTGGCGGCCTCCGCCGTGGCCTCGCGCGGCGACACGCTGACCGTCGCGTCGGTGGAGGCCAAGCCGGGCACGCGCAACCCCTCGGCGCCCTTCATGACCTCGACCCTCCAGCAGGAGGCGAGCCGCAAGCTGGGCTTCGGCGCGCAGCAGACCATGCGCGCGGCGCAGCGCCTCTACGAGGCCGGGCGCATCACCTATATGCGGACCGACGGCATCGACATGGCGCCCGAGGCGGTGACGGCCGCGCGCGAGGCGATCAAGGAGCGGTTCGGCGCCGCCTACGTTCCCGAAAAGCCGCGCATGTACAAGAACAAGGCCAAGAACGCTCAGGAAGCGCATGAGTGCATCCGGCCCACCGACATGCGCACGGACGCGTCCCGGCTGAGCGACATGGGCGGCGACGAAAAGCGCCTCTACGACCTGATCTGGAAGCGCACGCTGGCCAGCCAGATGGAGGCCGCGCGGCTGGAGCGGACGACGGCGGAGATCCGCTCCGCCGACGGGCAGGTGGGGCTGCGCGCCTCGGGCCAGGTGATCGTCTTCGACGGCTTCATCAAGGTCTATGTGGAAGGGCGCGACGAGGCGCCGGCGGACGAGGACGATGCGAGGCTGCCGGCCCTGAACGAGGGCGAGGCGACGCCGCTGGCGGCGCAGGGCCTGCGGGAGGCCTACGACAAGCTGCGCGGCGAGGCGGAGGTGATCGACGCGGCGCCCCAGGGCGGGCTGGAACGCCATGCCTCCGCCGTGCTGGCGGGGGGCGGCGCCGTGCTGGCGCAGCAGCACCACACCCAGCCGCCGCCCCGCTACACCGAGGCGACGATCGTCAAGCGGATGGAGGAGCTGGGGATCGGCCGGCCGTCGACCTACGCCTCGATCATCGGCACGATCCAGGACCGCGAATACGTCCGCAAGGACGGCCAGCGCCTTTTTCCCGAGGACAAGGGCCGGCTGGTGACGCTGTTCCTGGCCAAGTTCTTCGACCGCTACGTGTCGTATGACTTCACGGCGACGCTGGAGCAGGACCTCGACGTCGTGTCGGACGGCGGGCTCGACTGGAAGGCGCTGCTGGAGCGGTTCTGGAAGGAGTTCTCGGCGGCCATCGAGGACACGGCGGAGCTGCGCATCGGCGAGGTGCTCGACACGCTCACCGACGTCATGGCGCCGCATCTGTTCCCGGACTCGGGCGACGGCAAGGACCCGCGGGTCTGCCCCAATTGCGGTGTGGGGCGGCTGAGCCTGAAGACGGCGCGGGCCGGCGGGGCCTTCATCGGCTGCAACCAGTATCCCGAGTGCCGCTACACCCGCGCGCTGGGCGGCGAGGATCAGAACGCGGACGGCATTCCGCCCGACGGCAAGCTGCTGGGCGAGGACGAGGCGGGGGTGGAGGTGCGCCTCTTTTCCGGCCGCTTCGGCCCCTATGTGCAGCTGGGCGAGGGCGAGGAGGGGAAGAAGCCCAAGCGGTCCAGCCTGCTGAAGGGTCAGACGCCGGAGATGATCGATCTCGAGGCGGCGCTGAAGCTGCTGACCCTGCCGCGTCTGATCGGGGAGCAGGACGGCGCCGTCTACACCGCCGCGCTGGGCCGCTTCGGCCCTTATGTGATGATGCAGGCCCCCAAGGCCGAGGGCGAGAAGGCCAAGCCCAAGCCGGTCTACGCCTCCATCAAGGACCCCGAGGAGCTGTTCACCGTCGGCCTGAACCGCGCGGTGACGCTGGTGGCCGAAAAGCTGGCGGGCCGGGCCGGGCGCGGGGCGGCCGCCAAGCCGCTGCGCGAGCTGGGCGAGCACCCGGACGGCGGCGAGATCGCGGTCTACGAGGGCCGCTACGGGCCCTACGTGAAATGGGGCAAGGTCAACGCGACCCTGCCCAAGGACAGCGACCCGGCGACGGTGATGCTGGCCGAGGCGGTGGACCTGGTGAACGCCAAGGCCCCGGCCAAGAAGAAGAAGGCGGCGGCGAAGAAACCTGCGGCGAAGAAGAAGCCGGCGGCGAAGAAACCTGCGGCCAAGAAGGCGTCCTGAGGCCGGCGCGTGGGGTTGCCCGACCGAGCGGTTGCCTGCCCGCGGCCAGATGCTCTGCCTTGCATAGCCGGGATGAATGTGCGTTACATAGCGTCAATGCTTTTCGAGGGCGCTTTGGCAAGGATCGCGCTGTGAGTTTCAATAATGGAAGCTATGATCAAGCATCCGAGGTGCAGCTATTACACGATGGAATGGCGTTCATTCCCCGAGCAATTGCCCTGCACTACACCGTTACCGACAGCCTGCAAGCGGCTATCAACGCGTTGAATGGACGCCGTTTGAGCTACAACTTTCTCATTGATCGAGACGGTTCGGTTGTTCAGACCAGAAAGCCGGATGTGCACGCGGCGCATGCAGGGCGCAGCCATTGGAAAGCGGAAGGAGGGGTCCGCAACACCTCAAGTCTGAACAGATCATCAGTTGCTATCTCTTTTGTTTCTCGCGGCTTTTTTCAGCGGTTAGAGAACGGGTTTGCTTTCGACGCGGATGCCCACGACGATATCATCGGCGAGCAATACCCGGCCAACGAAGTCGAACGCGCCCCTTCGCCGTACGACCCCGGGTGGCGTCCTCTGTGGCACAAGTACACGGACGAGCAGGTCGACGCTGCCGAGCGTCTGATCCGTTCCCTAAAGAAGGAATATCCAACTATTCAGGAGCTCTACGGACATGACGACATCTCGATCGCAGGTAAGTCGGATACTGGTCCACTGTTTCCAATGGACGATTTTCGAGTGGCCATGGACCTGAGAGGCGAGCTGGGGTTCCGAACCGAGATTCGGTCACCCGACGGGGTGGCCGAGCTGCGGCGCGGTCCCTCCACGCGGCACAAGTCGCTGGGACAGCTGCGCGACGGAGACGTCGTTCATGTCAGGGCTTTCGCTTACACTTACAGGGTGGCCAGTGCCCTGATTGTGGACCGGCCGAAGGCCCGCTACCTCACTGGATGGGCGTCGGTCGACGTAGACGGAAGCAACACCCATGCCGGCTTTGTGCATGCCAGCCTATTTGCTGATACACCTTTGGAAGATGACTACGCTGCTCGCCTTTAGCGACAGGCTTCCCATGAACTGAGAGTGCAGCAACTCGTACCGTAGCCTTCGACCGCGGGAACCTCTCGCAGGGTCGCACTCGACTTATTCCGCAGCCTCGGTCGTGGGCTAAGAATGGTCGAGCCAGCCAGCCGCGGCGGCCCCGGCTCCGACGCAGGAGGCCCCAGATCAATTCCGGGACGAGACGTCGAGGGGGGGCGATGTCGGCGCGAGACGGGCTTTGCCCGCGGCTTGCAGCGCCAAGCGTCGGCCCTGCCAGCCCGTGCGCACACAGGCTTACCTTTCTGTTTTGCCATTTTTCCAATGCCTTGGCGCGTTCTCAAGTGTGAGCACGCTGCGCGACGCTCTCTTGGCTGGCACGGCCTCGCCGCCCATGCTACGCGCCCGCCATGGCTCTTCCCGACAAAGACAAGCTGCTCGCCTGGATCCGCGACAACCCCGGTCATTCGGCCAAGCGCGACATCGCGCGCGCCTTCAACCTCAAGGGCGGCGAGCGGATCGAGCTGAAGCGCCTGCTGCGCGAGTTGGAGGACGAGGGCGAGGTGGAGCGGCGGCGCAAGCGCTTCTCCAAGCCCGGCGAGCTGCCGCCGGTGGCCGTGCTGGTCGTGGGCGAGGCCGATGCGGACGGCGACCTGTTCGCCTCGCCGCAGGAGTGGCGGGGCGAGGGCGAGGCGCCGCGCATCCTGCTGACCCCGGGCGGCCGCGGGCCCGCGCCGGGAACGGGCGATCTGGCGCTGACCCGGCTGACGCCCGTGGGCGGCGAAGCGCATGCCTACGAGGGTCGGATCATCAAGATCATCGGCCGCGCCGGGGCGTCGGGCGGCGCGCGGCGCATGCTGGGCGTGTTTCGCGGCGATCGGCGCGCGGGCGGCGGGCGCGTCGTGCCGACCTCCAAGGGCGAGTCCAAGGAATGGCGCGTGGCCGAGGGCGACGAGGGCGGCGCGCGCGACGGCGATCTGGTGCAGGCCGAGGCGCTGGGCCGCGGCCCGCGGCGCGGGCGGGAGTTCGAGCTGCCCCGCGCGCGCGTGGTCGAGGTGCTGGGCGACGCGCAGGCGCCGAAATCCTACTCTTTGATCGCGATTCACGAGCAGGGCATCCCCGACGTCTTTCCCGACGCGGTGTTGGAGGCGGCCGAGCGGGCGGCGCCGGCCTCGGCCGAGGGGCGCGAGGATCTGACCGCGTTGCCGCTCGTGACCATCGACCCGCAGGACGCGCGCGACCATGACGATGCCGTCTGCGCCATCCCCGACGACGATCCGGCCAACGAAGGCGGCTTCGTCCTGTGGGTCGCCATCGCCGACGTGGCCCATTACGTGCGCCCCGGCGCGCCGCTGGACGTGGAGGCGCGGGCGCGCGGCAACTCCACCTATTTTCCGGACCGCGTGGTGCCGATGCTGCCCGAGCGGCTGTCGGCGGATCTGTGCAGCCTGGTGGAGGGGGAGGATCGGCCGTGCCTCGCCTGCCGCATCGTCATCGACGCGGAGGGCGAGAAGCGGGCGCATTCCTTTCATCGCGGGCTCATGCGCTCGCCCGCCTCGCTGACCTACGAGCAGGCGCAGGCCATCGCCGACGCGGCCGAGGCGGGCGCCGCGGGCGAGATCGAGGAGGCGGTGATCGACCTGTTCGACGCCTACGACCTGCTGGCCGAGGCGCAGACGCGGCGCGGCCCCCTGGCGCTGGATCTGCCGGAGCGGGAGATCCGGCTGGGCGAGGACGGGCAGGTGCTGGCCGTGGGCTTTCGCGAGCGGCTGGACGCGCACAAGCTGATCGAGAGCTTCATGGTGCTGGCCAATGTCTGCGCGGCCGAGACGCTGGAGGCGAAGCGGCGCGGGCTGCTGTTTCGCGTGCATGAAGAGCCGGGCGCCGACAAGTTGGACGCGTTGCGCGAGACGGCGGAGAGCTGCGGCTTCGCCTTTGCGCGCGGCGAGGTGGCGCGGCCGTCGCAGTTCAACCGGCTGCTGGACCAGGCGGCCGGCGGCGATTTCGCGGAGCTGATCAATCTGAGCGTGCTGCGCGCGCAGACGCAGGCCTATTACGGGCCGCAGAACCTGGGTCATTTCGGCCTGGCGCTCCGGTCCTACGCGCATTTCACCTCGCCGATCCGACGCTATTCCGACCTGATCGTGCATCGTGCGTTGATCGCCGCCCATGGCTGGGGAGACGACGGCCAGACGGCGGAGGAGGCGGCGGAGCTGCAGAGCATCGCGGAGCATGTGAGCTTCACCGAGCGCCGCTCCATGACCGCGGAGCGGGACACCAACGACCGCTACCTGTCGGCCTATCTGTCCGAACGGGTCGGCGACGAGTTCGAGGGGCGGATCAGCGGCGTGGCGCGCTTCGGCCTGTTCGTGAAGCTGGACGAGACGGGGGCCGACGGGCTGATCCCCATCGCGTCGCTGGGGCGGGAATGGTTTCGGCACGACCCCGACGCCAACACCCTGACCGGGGAGCAGACCGGCCGGACCCTCGGCCTGGGGATGCGCGCGACCGTGCGCCTGGCCGAGGCGGTTCCGGTGACCGGCGGGCTGCTGTTCGAGCTGCTGGCGGTGGAGGGCGAGACCTCGCAGCCGCCGCGGGGCGGCGGGGCCGGGCGTGGGAAGGCGCCGCCGCGGCGCAAGGTCTCCAAGGGCCGCGTGGCGAAGGCCAAGGCGGCGCGCAAGGCGCGGCGCAGCTGAGGGGGCGGACCCGCCGGCGACGGTCTTCGCGCGCGAGAGGCCCGGCGCCGTCCCGCCCCGGACCTGATCCGGGGCCTCTTGGCCGCCCGCGCCGCGCTGGGAAGGGCTCGAAGCGGTTCGGCAGGGCGGCTTGCCGCAGGCGGGCGCGCGGCGGCGCCGAAGGAAGAACGGACGAGCGTCGTGTAGGG
>JBCBYE010000720.1:0-2252 GCA_039816075.1 Pseudomonadota bacterium
CCTGCACGAGGTGAAGCTGATCGTGGACCTGATCTACGAGGGCGGCATCGCCAACATGAACTACTCCATCTCCAACACGGCGGAATTCGGCGAGTACCATTCGGGCCCGCAGATCCTGCCGCGCGAGGAGACCAAAGCGCGCATGAAGAAGGTCCTCACGGACATTCAGGACGGCGCGTTCGTGTCGGAGTGGATGCGCGAGTACAAGGCCGGCCTGCCGATGTTCAAGGCCATCCGCCGCAACAACGACGCCCACCAGATCGAAGAGGTCGGCGAGAAGCTGCGCGGCATGATGCCGTGGATCGCCGAGAACCGTATGGTGGACAAGGCGAAGAACTGAGGCGCTTGCCGGTCGACCTGCGCGCCGCGCCGCCCGAGGCGCTGGTCGCGCTGATCAAATCGCATGAGGGGGCGGGTCTGCGGACCCGCCCCCTTTGCGTCGCGGCGCGGATCGAACGGGACCGGCGCATCGGCCTGGACCATGACGCGACGCGCGCCCTGCTGATCGAGGCGGCGAGAGACGGACGCTTCGTCACGTTCGGCGACGTGGCGCGGGCGAGCGGGCGGCGATGGTCCGAACGCATGCGCGCCGCGGCGCCGCCGCACCTGGAAACCGTGAACGCCGCGGCGGCGGCGGAGGGGCGGCCTCTGCTGGGCGCGCTCGTGACCACGCGCGCCCATGCGGAATCGGGCCGGCGACCGGCCCAGGCGCTGGCGGATTTCGCGCGGAACGCCCGCGCCCTGGGCCTCGACGTCCCGAATGGGGCGGAGGCGGCGGTTCTGGCCGAGGAACAGCGACGCTGCTTCGCCTGGGCGGCCGACATTGCCGGACCGACGCAAGGCGCCTAGCCTCTCGACGTCGCCTGGAACCGGCGAGACGCGGGCGAAGCACCGGGGAGGGCCGCATGTCCCGACGCATCTGCATCCTGGGCGGCGGAAACGGCAGCTGTGCCGCGGCCGCGGACATGGTCGAGGGCGGGCATGACGTCGCCTGGTGGCGCCGCGACGGGGCCGCCTTCGACGCCCTGCGCGCCGACGGGCTGCGGGCGATCGACCATCGCGGAGAGCGACGGGTGCGGCCCCGGCTGCAGACCGACATCGGCGCGGCCGTGCAGGGGGCGGAGCTGATCGTCGCGCCCCTGCCCGCCTTCGCCCAATCGGACCTCGCCGACGCGCTGGCGCCGCATCTGCGCGACGGTCAGACCGTGTTCCTGCCCCCCGGCACGTTCGGCAGCTGGCTGATGCTGTCGCGCCTGCGCGCCGCCGGCTGCACCGCCGACGTGGCGTTCGCCGAAACGGGCACCCTGCCCTGGCTCTGCCGCAAGGCGGACGAGGCGACGGTCCGCATCACCACCCGCGCCTCTCGCCTGCCGACCGGCGTTCTGCCGGCCCGGCGCGCCGAGGACGTGCTCGCCCTGATCTCCGACGCGTTCCCCGGCGCCATCGAACCGGTCGAAGACGCCCTCTCCGCCGCGCTGATGAACGCCGGACCGATCATCCACCCGCCTCTGATCCTGATGAATGCCGGACCCATCGAACATTTCGACCGGTGGGACATCCACAATGAGGGCACGCAGCCCTCGATCCGCCGGGTGCACGACGCCCTCGATGCCGAAAGGATCGCGGTGCGCGAGGCGCTGGGCTATGCGCCGCCGCATTTCCCGCTGGCCGATCACTACGCCACGTCGAACTGGATGTACGGCAACCTGGCCCATGACAAGCTGGTCGACAGCGGCGACTGGCACGAGGCGCTGAACCTCTCGACCCATCGCTACATGGCCGAGGACGTCGCGCTGGGCCTCGTCTTCCTCGCCTCGGTCGGGGCCTGGGCGGGCGTGCCGACGCCGGTGGCGGACGGCCTGCTGGCCCTCGCCGGCGCCGCCGCGGGCCGCGATTTCAGGACCGAGGGGCGCAGCTTCGCGGCCCTTGGCCTCGCCGATGCCACGCCCGAGGCGCTGCGGGCCGGACTGCGCGACGGCTTCTGAGCCGCGCAGGTTCCCGGACGGTCCGGCGCCGCGCTTCAAGGCGCTCGATCCTCGCCGGCGCGGTCGCGATCGGCGAGACGGCCGAAGCCCCCCAGACCCGCGAGATCCGCGCAGAGCGGGGGATCGACGTCGTCCTTGCGGCCGGCCCCTGCGAAGACCGAACACGCATCGCCTTTCGCGAGGACGACGCATCCGGGGGGGCGACCCGGCGCTTCGCGCCTGACGCATCGGACCGGCCCGACGACCCGAGGCTCTATCCCGCCGGGC
>JBCBYE010000626.1:0-2818 GCA_039816075.1 Pseudomonadota bacterium
CGGCGCCTCGACCACCGCCTCGCCGAACAGCACCCGGGCGCCGGTCTGGTCCACCACCTCCGCGTCCAGCGTCACGCGCCGGTCCGGCCCCTTGGCGCGCACCGTCACGCGCGCCTCCAGCACGTCGCCCGCATGGGCGCGGCCGGCCACCTCGAACCGCTGCGCCAGGTACAGCGCCCCCGGCCCCGGCAGCCGGTTCCCCACCACCGCCGAGATCAGCGAGGCGACCCACTGCGCCGGCGCCACCGGATCGTCGCGGCCCGGGCCCGGCAGGTGCATGGGATTGTGGTTGCCCGAGGCGTTGGCGAAGACGAACAGATCGTCCGCCCGCACCGTGCGGCGCAGCGCGGCGGTCTCGCCGATCTCGATCTCGTCGAAGGCGCGCCCGCGGCGGGGCCGCGGATCGTCGGGGGACGCGGCGGTCATGGCATCGGGCTCCGGCGGGATCGGTCCTGCAGCGTCCGCCATTCAACCCCGCCGCCGCGCCGCGCGCCATGCGGCGCGCCATGAATTTTCGACGACGCGCCGCGGGCGAAGCGACCGCGACGCAGGCCGCCGCCCAGCCTCGGGTCCAGCCTCGGGCCCGGCCCCAGGCCCAGCCTCTGGCCCGGCCGCAGGCCCGGTCCCGGCCTCACGTCGCATCGAGCCCGGTGAAGCGCGCCTCCGCCAGCCCCTCCACCTCCACGTCGAAGGCCAGGATCGATCCCGCCGCCGGCTGCGCCGACAGCGCCGCATCGTCCAGGCCCGTGCGGGCCGAGGTCACGTAGATCGTGCGCAGATCCGCGCCGCCGAAGGCCGGGCAGGTCGGGCGCTGCACCGGCATCTCCACGATCCGCTCCACCGTGCCGTCCGGCCGCCAGCGGGTCAGGCGCCAGCCGTCCCATTCGGCGTTCCACAGATGCCCCTCGGCGTCGCAGACCGCGCCGTCGGCGAAGCCGCGCGTGGGGTGGGCGAAGACCTCGGCCGGCCCCTCCGGCGCGCCGGACGCGTCCAGCGGCTGGCGCAGGATCGCGCCGGCCGGCGTGTCCGTCCAATAGGCCGTGCGCCCGTCCGGCGCGAAGGCGATGGCGTTGGGCACGGTGACGCCGCCGCGCAAACGCCGCGGTCCGTCGCGCGTGACGCGATGGATCGCGCCGGCGCCCTCCCCATGCCTCCAGCCCATCGTGCCGACCCAGAACGCGCCGTCGCGCGCGCAGCGCCCGTCATTGGCGCGGGTCGTCGCGTCGTCGGCCTCCAGCGGCCAGACCGGCCGCGCCTCGGCGGTTTCGACGTCGAAGCGCCACAGGGCGGTCTCCCCCGCCACCAGCAGCGAATCGCGGTCGATCCAGGCCAGCGAGCCCGCCGCCTCGCCGAAGCGCCAGCGCCGCGGCGCCTCGCCCGCGGGTCCGCAGGCGAACAGGTCGCGACGGTTGATGTCCACCCAGAACAGGTCCTGCCGCAGCGGATGCCACAGCGGCCCCTCGCCCAGCGAGGTCGCGACGGGCGCGATCACCCGCATCTCGGGACGCTGCGGCTCGGGCAGGGCCGCCGACCGAGGGTCGGGGGCCGGGTCGGGCGCAAGGTCGGGCGCCGGCTCGGGGGCGGAGGGCGGTTCGGAGGGCGGCGAAGTCATGGACATCCTCGCAGAAGGGGCGTCGGCGGCGGCGCGCCAGTCTTTCGCAACCGCGCCGCGGGCGCCATCCTGCGCCGCGCCCGCCTCCCCCGCCACCCGCCCCCGCCCGCCCTCGCTCCCTCGCCGCAAGCCCCCGCTTCCCGCTGCCTCGCCCGCGTCTCTCGCCCGTCCCCCCGCCGCCGCGCCCGGATCGCTCCATGGCCATCGACTGGATCCTCGTCCTCAACGCCGGCTCGTCGTCCCTCAAGGCCGCCGCCTACGGCCGCGCCGGCGCCCGCCTGGCCGCGGCGCGGCTGGAGGAGGTGGACGTCGCCGCCCTCGACTCCGTCGCCCTCTTCGACCTGGCGGAGCGGCTGCACCGCGCCGCCGCCCCGCGAACCCTGGCCGAGGCGCCGCTCGCCGTCGGCCACCGCATCGTGCACGGCCTCGACCGGCGCGCGCCCTGCCGGCTGGACGCGGCGGCGCGCGCAGCGGCGGAGGCGGCCTCCGCCTTCGCGCCCCTGCACAATCCGCCGGCCCTGCACGCCGCCGATCTCGCCGCGCGGCTCTGGCCCGGGGCCGCCGCCTATGCCTGCTTCGACACCGCCTTTCATGCCGACGCGCCCGCGCTCGAAACCATGCTGGCGCTGCCCGAGGACTGGCGCGCCCTGGGCCTGCGCCGCTACGGCTTTCACGGGCTCTCCTACGCCTCGCTCGTGCGGCGGTTCGAGGCGGAGACGGGCGCCAAGCTGCCGCGCCGGCTGCTGGCGCTGCATCTGGGCGCCGGCGCCTCCGCCTGCGCGATCCTCGACGGGCGCGCCCTCGCCTCCAGCATGGGATTTTCGCCCATGGACGGGCTGGTGATGGCCAGCCGCTGCGGCGCGCTCGACCCCGGCGTGATCTTTCACCTGCTGCGCCAGGGCGCCTCGCCCGAGACGGTGGAGCGGCGGCTGAACCGCGACAGCGGGCTCGTCGGTCTCGCCGGCACGGGCGACATGCGCGTCCTGCTGGCCCGCGACGACGACGCGGCGCGGCAGGCCGTGGCGCTCTACGTGCGTTCGGCGGCGCGCCATGCGGCGGGGCTGATCTGCGCGCTGGGCGGGCTCGACGGCCTCGCCTTCACCGGCGGCGTGGGCGAACGCGCCGCCCCGATCCGCGAGGCCGTGGTCGACGCGCTGGCCTGGGCCGGCGCGCGGGCGGAGCGGACCTGGACCGTGCCCGCCGACG
>JBCBYE010000663.1:0-2559 GCA_039816075.1 Pseudomonadota bacterium
CCTCCAGAAGACGTTCCGTGCTCTCGGCTTCGGTCAGCGCCAGGGTGACGCCGTGAAAGCCGCGCACCGCATGCGCCGCGTCGATGCCGTCCGAGAGCCAGGGCTCGCGAGGATCATCGGTCTCCACCAGCGCCAGAAGCAGCCCGTCCGGGTCCGCGAAGACGGCGCGGGCTGCGCCGAAGACCACCTCGCTTTCGGCGATCAGGCGAGCGCCCAGAGCAGGCAGACGATCGCGCCAGAACGGCAGCGCGCCCGGCGGCACGGCGTATTGCGTGACGGAGACCTGCCCGGCGCCGACCTCCCCCTTGGGCGCATGGGCCCAGGGAAAGAAGGTCATTACCGAGCCGGCCGAGCCGATGCGGTCGCCATAGTAGAGATGATAGGTGCCGGGATCGTCGAAGTTGACGGTCTTCTTGATCAGGCGCTGCCCCAGCGCCTGAGCGTAGAAGCGCCGGTTCGCCGCGGGATCGCCGGCGATGGCGGTGACGTGGTGCAGTCCGGTGACGGGCGACATGTCGGCCTCCTTGCGCTGAATTGCGACTGAGGCCGAAATGGCAACGGCCTAAGCTGGAAACCCGCCCCGGCCGAAGAAGGAAACCGTCTCCGATTCGGAAACGTCAGGCGGCTTTGCGCTTCCGCCCGACAAGGGCCATGCCCCCGATGCCGGCGAGCAGCAGCGGCAGAGCGGCCGGAAGCGGCACCGCGTTCACGCGCTGAATGTCGACGTTCATCGAACCCGCCGGGGTGCCGCCGCTGAACGAAAAGCTCGACGAAAACGGGTCTGGGAAAGATGCTTGACCCGGAAAGCTGTGCCGCGAAATCACGAACGGCTCGAAAAGCGAGAACGCCTCGGACGGCAGGGGCCGCAGTTTCCAAAGCATCTCGATGGGGGCGGTCGGAAGCGGATCGCCCGGCGCCGCCGTGCTGCTGAGGAAGCCGACGCCTACCAGATCGGCTTCGAGCAGAATGTCCGTCGGGTCGTCCGTCACCACGCCGGAATTGGGCGAGGTGTACTGGCCCGTGATGGTCAGCTTGCCCGCCCCGGTCTCGCCGGCGCCGAGGTCGCCGGAGCCCAACGTCCCATCCGTATTGATGAACGCCGTCGCGCGAAGCTCGCCCCCGATGATCCCCGTGTTGATCGAGCCTCCGGATCCGTTGTCCTCGTCGATCGCAAGACCGTTGGTGTCCTGCCACGTCAGCTGACCTAAGCCGTCATACGCGAACGTGTCGCCCGAGCCATTGAAGACCGGAAGGGTATCCACAGTCGCTACGATGTCCGGCAGCAGCTTGTTTTCAAGAAACGGAAACTGCTGGCCGATCGTGGTGGCGAACGCACCGCTCGCGCCAGCGATGGACAGCACGGCGGCCGCGCTGATGGTCCGAAGAAGTCGCATGTTCATCCCCAAGTTTAGCTCAGCACCCGCTCGACGGATGCCGAACCTCCTCCGCTTTCGCGCTGCCGGCGGCTGCTCCGCCGCCGGCAGCAGAAGTATGCCCGTTCATCTAGCTTAGCGCAACGTTTCGTCGCGATCAGCAGATGCAATCGAACGCAAGAGCCGACGCGAACCCCTTGGCCAGCCCCTCGAAGTCGTCCTCGAACGATCCCGCAAAGCTTTCGCCAGGCTGGGATTCGACCGATAGCTGGCCGGCGAAGAAGTCCGAGAACTCCTCCTGCCGGGTGCCGCCGTCGACCAGCGCCAGGAAGTCGAGCTGGTCGGTGTCGGTGCCCGTGTCCTGGGCGCCGATCGCGACGATCGTGCCGCTGCCGAAGATCTCCTCGGCGCCGTTCTGCTGACCGTCGCCGTTCACGTCGTGGAACACGAGGAACTCGTTCGTCCCGCCGTCGACCACGTCGCCGTTGCCGTCCAGTTCCACGTCGAAGGAAATCGCGACCGGTCGCGCCAGATCGGGCGAGAAGCCGAACTGATCGGCCCCGGGCGTGCCGGTCGACGTGACCTGAAGACGGCCCGTGCCGGCGACTGCATCGTAGTCGTACACGGTGCTGTCGTTGCCCGAGTAGGACAGGAACGGCACGAAGTCGGCCACCAGTCCGTTCGCGACCCCAAGCAGACCCTCCTCCGACAGGTCGAAGCACAGGATGCCCGCGTCCACGTCCGACGTCGTCGCCCCGCCGACGACGGAGACCAGCTCCGTCGTGCCCGTGACCCCGTCCGCGTCGCTGTCCGTCGCCTCGGGGCCGACGCCCTCCACGGTGAAGTTCGAGACGTCGAACCGCACCTGGTAGTCGCCGGTTTCGAGACCGGTGAAGCTGTAGGTGCCGTCGGCGGCCGTCTCCATCCGGTCGATCTCGACGCCCATGTCGTCCAGCAGGATGACCGTGCGCGCGCCGACGCCGCTGTCCATGCCCGGCATCGAGTCGTCGTCCTGACCGTTGCCATCCTTGTCGCAGAACAGCCGGCCTTCCAGCGCGCCCAGCTGAGCGACGATGCCCGCATCGAGCGTCGGGTTGTTCTCGCCCGGCGCCAGGGTGACGATCTGGGTCATGCCGGTGATCGGGTCGGCGTCGCTGTCGAGCGCGTCGTCGCCGCCCTGGTCGGC
>JBCBYE010000398.1:0-4609 GCA_039816075.1 Pseudomonadota bacterium
GCCGCGCCGCCGCCCGCCGTGTCGGGCGAGCGGGCGGAGCGCGGCGGCCTGCGCTCCGGCCTCGGGCTGGCGGCGCTGCAACGGCTGCCGGTGGCGGTGCTGCTGATCGACGGGGCCGGCCGCGTGGTCTACGCCAACCCCGCCGCCACGGGCCTGTTCGAACGGCTGGCGGTGAACGAGCACTACTCCGCCACCTTCCGCTCTCCCGACTTTCTCGATTCGCTGGCCGAGGCGATGGACCACGGCGTCGCCCGCGACTTCGAATTCGCCTTGCATGGCGACCGGCCCCGCAACATCGCGGTGCACATCGACGCCGCCACCCTGCGCGAGGCCGGCGGGCCCGCGCGCTACGCCATCTGCATGTTCCTCGACCGCACGCAGGAGGTGCGGCTGGCCCGCCTGCGCACCGATTTCATCGCCAACGCCAGTCACGAGCTGCGCACGCCGCTCAGCTCCGTCCTGGGGTTCATCGAAACGCTTCAGGGTCCGGCCCGCGACGATGCGGAGGCGCAGGAGCGCTTCTTGGGCATCATGCGCAGCCAGGCGGAGCGGATGGAGCGGCTGGTCAACGACCTGCTTTCGCTCAGCCGCATCGAGCTGAACGAGCATATCGCGCCGTCGTCCTTCGAGGATTTCGGCGAGATCGCCAAGGAGACGGCCGAGGCCATGTCCCCGCTCGCGCGTCGCCGCGGCGTCGCCGTCGAGGTGCAGCTGGACGGGAGCGGTCCGGTGGTGCGCGGCGACCGCGACCAGCTGTCCCAGGCGGTGGGCAATCTGATCGAGAACGCGCTGAAATACGGCGGCGGCAAGCCCGTGCGTCTGGTGCGCCGCGGCGAGTCCGAGGCGTATCCGGGTCTCGTGGGCATCGGCGTGGAGGATCAGGGCGAGGGACTGTCCCGCGACGACGCCCCGCGCGTAACCGAGCGGTTCTATCGCGTCTCCATCAAGCGCAGCCGCGATCAGGGCGGCACCGGCCTGGGCCTGGCCATCGTCAAGCACATCCTGTCCCGCCACCGCGGAGAGCTGGAGATCGAAAGCGCCCCCGGCGAGGGCAGCCGCTTCACCCTCTGGCTGCCGCCGGCCCGCAGCCGGGCGGAGAGCGACGCCGCGGAGACGGCCGAAACCGCCTCGGCGGACGCGCCCGCCGTCGCGTCGCCCGGTGCGGTTGCGGCCGCGGCGCGCGATCTTGCTGCGCCGCAGCACCCGGCAGGTTCCAAGGAATTGAGTTAATTCCGTTGCTTCCGCCGCATCACTGACATCTTGGTGCAACAATGCGCCGCTATACGGTTCGAATCCGTAACGAGTTTCGAATCAAGCACCGCATGCGTCCAGGACATGGCATAGGCGACGGCTGGCGCCCCCCCAGCGCGCGGGCGTTCGAAGACGACCTCATGGCCGTCTCGACGTTGACCGCGCGCATGGGCGGACGCGCGGAGGATCTGCTGGCCCAGGCCCTGACGGCGATCGATCGCCGCGATGCCGACCTGGCCGAGGAGATCGCCCGCGGCGACGCCGCGATGGACGAGCTGGAGCGGCAGCTGTCCGAACGCGCCGTGGCCGTGCTCGCCCTGCGCAACCCCGTCGCCGGCGACCTGCGCATGCTGCTCGCCTCGCTGCGCATCTCCGCGTCGTTGGAGCGGGTGGGCAATCTGGCGCGGAACACCGCGGTGCGCGGCGCGGCCCTGCGGGACCGTCGGCGCGACGAGTTGTCGGAGTCCATCCTGCGCCTGGGCGAGCGCGCCCAGGCGCAGCTGAGCGAGGCGCTCTCCGCCCACCAGGCCCGCGACGCGGACCGCGCCCGCGCCATCGCCCGGCGGGAGCGGCAGCTCGACGCGCATTTCGCCTCGGTCGCCGAGGCGCTGGTGGCGCGCATGGCCGAAGAGCCGAAGGACATCGGCTCCGGCGCTCAGTGGCTGTTCGTGGCCAAGAACCTGGAGCGGGCAGGCGACCACGCCGTCAGCATCGCCGAGGCGACCTGGTTCATGGTGCGCGGAGAGGCGCTCGACCCCGCGGCCTGACGACGCCGCATCGCTAAGGGACGGTGCAGCCGCCAGGTTCGGGCAGGGTAGACCGAGGGGCGGACGCCCTCGGCGACGTCTAGCGGGCGCGGGCCCGATCTCGACGCGCGCTCATGGGCTGGAAGGCCACCGCCACATGGGCCTCGCAATACGGCTTGCCCGGCGCTGCGGGCAGGCCGCAGAAATAGAAATCGTCGGTCGCCGGATCGCCGATGGGCCACTTGCAGGTGCGTTCCGTCAGCTGAAGCAGCGTCAGCTTGCGGGCCTTCTTCTCCACCGCTTCGAGATTGCGGCGCGCCTCCTCCGACACTTCGGACATGGGCGGGGCCGGCGGCAGGGGCGTCTGCGGCTGCGGAGTGC
This sequence comes from Pseudomonadota bacterium, assembly GCA_039816075.1. Taxonomy (GTDB): domain Bacteria; phylum Pseudomonadota; class Alphaproteobacteria; order Rhodobacterales; family Rhodobacteraceae; genus Albimonas. The sequence goes on from JBCBYE010000398.1 coordinate 2,379, forward strand.
GCGCCTCCATTGGCGCAAGACGCGCGGGGGGCGCGGCCGCTTCCTCGGGCTCCGGCGCCTTGGCCTCGGCCGCCGGCTCCGGCGCGGCCGCAGGCTCCGGCGCGGCGGCCGCCGCGGGCGCTGGGGCCGCCGCGGGCGCATCCTCCGCCGGTTTCGCGGCCGCCTTCGGCGCTGCCGTGCGGTTCGACAGGCCCAGGCGATGCACCTTGCCGATCACCGCGTTGCGCGTCACGCCGCCCAGGGTCTTGGCGATCTGGCTGGCGCTCTTGCCCTCGGCCCACATGGATTTCAGAAGGTCCACGCGTTCGTCGGTCCAGGACATGGCTGCGGCTCCGCGGCAGGGGGCGAAAACAAACGCGGCCCGGATCGCCGGTCGGGCGTCGGGCCGTCTCTCGCAAGGCAATGTAGAGGGCCGTCCGCCCCGCGGCAAGCCGAGGCCCCGCGGGTGGCGCCCGGACCCGCAGCGCGCTAGACCTCGCTCCCACGCTGGTTCCACCCTTTTTCCGCAAGAGCGCATCGTCCCGTGACAGCCCCTCGCCGCATCGCGCCGCAGCCCGGCATTCTCTCCATCGAGCCCTATGTGGGCGGAGAGAGCGGAGCCCCGGGCGCCAATCGCATCATCAAGCTCAGCTCCAACGAAAACCCCCATGGCTGCTCGCCCGCGGCGACCGAGGCCTTCGCCGCCTGCGCCGGCGCCCTTGCCGTCTATCCCGATGGCGGCCACGCCCGACTGCGTCGCGCCATCGCCGAGGTGCACGGGCTGGAGGCGGAGCGACTGATCTGCGGCAACGGTTCGGACGAGCTGCTGGCGCTGATCGCCCAGGGCTATGCCGGGCCGGGCGACGAGGTGGTGCACTCCGCCCACGGCTTCGCCCTCTACCGCATCAACGCCCAGGCCAACGGGGCCACGCCGGTGAGCGCGCCGGAGACGAACCTGACCACCGACGTGGACGCCATGCTGGCCGCCTGCACGGATCGCACGCGCCTGGTGTTCCTCGCCAACCCCAACAACCCCACCGGTACGTTGGCGCCGCCGGAGGCGCTCGCGCGACTGGCCGATGGCCTGCCCGACCAGGCGCTGCTGGTGATCGACGGCGCCTATGCCGAATATGTGCGCGGCCCCGGCGGGGATGGGGGCATCGCGATCGCGCGATCGCGCGACAACGTCATAGTCACGCGCACCTTTTCCAAGATCCATGGCCTGGCCGCCCTGCGGCTGGGCTGGATGTACGCGCCCGAGGCGGTGGTCGACGCCCTCAACCGGTTCCGCGCGCCGTTCAACGTCAACGCCCCGGCGCTGGCGGCGGGCGAGGCGGCGATTCGCGACGTCGGTTATGTGGAGCGCTGCGCCACGCTCAACGAGGTCTGGCGCGACTGGCTGGTCAAGCGCCTGGCGGCCTGCGGCATTCCCTGCACGCCGAGCGAGGGCAACTTCATCCTCGCGGAGTTCGGCGACGACCGCGCCGACGCCGCCGACGCCTTCTTCAAGGCCCGCGGCCTGATCGGACGGCGCACGGCCTCTTACGGTCTGCCGGGCCATCTGCGCCTGACCGTGGGCGACGAAGAAGGCTGCCGCGCCGTGGCCGAGGCCGCCGAAGCCTTCGTCGCGCTATGACCTCCGACGGGCCGATCTACCGCCGCGCGGCGATCATCGGCCTGGGTCTGATCGGCGGCAGCTTCGCCCTCGCGGCCCGTCAGGCCGGTGCCGTGGGCGAGGTCGTCGGCCATGCGCGCAGCGCCGCCACCCGGGCCCGCGCCTTGGAGCTGGGATTGGTCGACCGCGTCGCCGAAACGGCGGCCGAGGCCGCCGAAGGGGCGGACCTGGTGCTGCTGTGCGTGCCCGTGGGCGCCATGAGCGCCGTCGCGGCGGAGATCGCGCCGGTCCTCGCGCCGGGGGCCACCGTCTCCGACGCCGGCTCCGTCAAGCGGTCGGTCATCGACGCCGCCGGGCCGCATCTGCCGGATCACGTCCACTTCATCCCAGGCCATCCTCTGGCGGGCACCGAGCATTCCGGCCCGGACGCCGCCTTCGCCACGCTCTACGCCGGCCGTTGGTGCATCCTGACGCCGGTCGAGGGCGCCGATGCGCAGGCGGTCGCGCGCCTTCGCGGGGCGTGGGAGGCCTGCGGCGCCGACGTGGACGTCATGGACCCCGATCATCACGATCTGGTTCTCGCGGTCACGTCGCACGCGCCGCACCTGATCGCCTACACGATGGTGGGCGTGGCCGA
>JBCBYE010000224.1:0-6716 GCA_039816075.1 Pseudomonadota bacterium
AGGCGCAGGGGCGGCGGGCCAGTCCGCTCCAGCGCCGCGGCGAAACGGGGCTCCGCGCGCGCCAGCCAGGCGGCGCCCTCGGCGATGCAGGCCTCGCTGCGGATGATGCGTCCCACGGTCATGGCGCGGAGTAAGGGCGCGGCGGTCCCGTTGGTCAAGCCGCCCCGGGGCGGCGCCCGCAGGGCCCAACGGCCCGCTTGACCCGGCGCGCGCAAAACGCTTGCCTGCAAGCGAGATTAACGCCGAGCGCCGCCCGTGAACCTCGTGAACCGCATTATGCCCGTGGAGCGTTTCGCCCCCTCGCCCAACGGGCGGTTGCATCTGGGGCACGCCTTCTCCGCCCTGACCGCATTCGATGCGGCGCAGAAGGCCGGCGGGCGATTCCTGCTGCGCATCGAGGATCTGGACCGCTCCCGCGCGCGGGCGGAGCATGAGGCGGCGATCCTCGAGGACCTCGCCTGGCTGGGGCTGAGCTGGGAGGAGCCCGTGATGCGCCAGTCGCGCCGGGGGCCGGCCTATCGCGCGGCGCTGACGCGGCTGGCGCTGGCCGGCCTGCTCTATCCTTGCACCTGCTCGCGTCGCGACGTGGCCGAGGCGGCGCGCGCGCCGCAGGAGGCGGCGACGGGCGAGGCGCCCCTGCCCGAGGGGCCGGACGGCGTCGCCTATCCGGGCCTGTGCCGCAACGGCCCCGGCGTGCGCGAAGCGCCGCACGCGCTGCGCCTGGACATGCGCCGGGCGGTCGAGGCGCTGGGCGGAGCCGACGCCGTGGCGCAGCTGGAGACCTACGAGATCGGCGCTGGGCCGAAGGGCGAGACCGGGCGCCGCCCGCTGGACGCCGATTGGCTGGTGCGGCGCTGCGGCGACGTGGTGCTGTCGCGCAAGGACGGCGAGGCCGCCTATCACCTGGCCGTGGTGGTGGACGACGCCGCCCAGGGCATCACCCATGTGACCCGGGGCGAGGATCTTTTTTCCGCCGCGCCGCTGCACCGGCTGCTGCAGGCGCTGCTGCGCCTGCGCGTCCCGGTGTGGCGCCACCACCGCCTGATCCGCGACGCCGACGGGCGGCGCCTGGCCAAGCGCGACCTGGACGTGGGGCTGGCCGAGCTCAGGTCGGCGGGCGAGACGCCGGAGGGGGTCCGCGACCGTCTGGGTCTTCCGCCAGCAGTCTTTGCAGAAACCCGGCGATGAAGGGCAGCGCGAAGAGGATGGCGAAGATCCGCGCCATGTGATGCGTGGCGACGAAGGCCGGATCGGCGTCGATGGCCAGCGCGATCAGGCTCATCTCCGCCACGCCGCCGGGCGCGTAGGCCAGCAGCGCGGCGAAGAGGTTCACGCCCAGCCCCGCGCTGACCGCCCACGCGAAAACCAGACTGACCGCCATCAGCAGCAGCGTGCCCAGCGCCGTCCACATCGCCACGGCGCCGAAGAAACGCCAGCCCACCCCGTGAAAGCGCGAGCCGATCGAGGCGCCGGAGACCAGCAGCGCCACCTCCACCAGCCAGCCGGGCAGCCCGCCCTCGATCAGCCCGGGAAAGCGCAGCAGCGCCGAGGCGATGAGCGGCCCCATCAGATAGGGCAGCGGCCAGCCCGCCCGCGCCACGCCCCACGCGCAGGCGAGCGAGACCGCGCCCAGCAGCGCCGCGTCGCCGGCCGTCAGCACGCCGCCCTCGGCGAAGATCTCGTCCGTGGGCTTGGGCAGGCCCAGCCAGACGAAGGCGATGACCGGCGCGATCAGCACCACGAAGGCGACGCGCAGGGCGTGAAACAGCGCCACGCGCCGCTCGTCCCCGCCCGCCTGTTCCGCGAACATCGCCACCGCCGTCAGACCCCCGGGCAGCGCGCAGAGCAGCGCGGTGGCGCGGGGGAAGGCGCGCAGACCCACGAACAGCCAGAAGCAGAGCGCGCCGGCCACCGGCACGTAGATCACCGCCAGCGCCAGGGTCAGCGGCCAGCGCGCCAGCTGCGCCGCGTCGGCCTGGCCGAAGCTTTCGCCCAGGAACAGGCCGATGAGGCCCATGAAGAGGGTCCGGAACCACATCGGCACCTCCAGCGGGGCGCCGGCCAGCCGCAGGATCATGCACAGCGCCATGGCCCCCAGCATCCAGGCCAGCGGCACGCCCGCCGCCTCGGCCGCGGCGCCGCCCGCCGCCCCGACCGCCAGGCCCAGGCCCAGCCGTGTCAGCGCCGGGCGCGACAGGCGCGCGGCCCACAGGGCGCGCCGGGACGGGTCGCGGGGGGCGTCGCCGCTCACGTCATCGGCGCCATCAGCTCCACTTCGCGCCCGTCGCGGATCGCGGTGTAGAAGCAGGTGCGTCGGTTCGTGTGGCAGGCGGCCCCGGTCTGCTCGACCCGCATCAGCACCGCGTCCCGGTCGCAGTCCACGCGCAGGTCGACCAGCCGCTGCAGATGGCCGGAGCTTTCGCCCTTGCGCCACGGCGCCTGGCGCGAACGCGACCAGTAGCAGACGCGACCTGTGGCCAGCGTCTCCTCCAGCGCCGCGCGGTTCATCCAGGCGAGCATCAGCACCTCGCCCGACGCATCGTCCTGCGCCACCGCCGTCACCAGGCCCGCCTCGTTCCAGTTCAGCGAGCCGGGATCGAAGGCCGCGCCCACGGTCGGCGCGTCCGCGGAGGTCATGGCGTCTTCGAAACGGTCGGTCATGCTGCGGCATCCTCGCGCGCGGGGGGTGGGCGCGCCTTTTACCGCCCGTCGCACCGATCTATCTAGAGGGCAAGAGGCGGCCTTGCCGACGCAGGGCCGCGGCACGAGCGGAGCGGCCGGCCATGAGCGATGCGGACCAGGACCTGATCAGCCTTTACTCAAAGCGCATTCTGGCGCTGGCGTCCGACATTCCCCATGCCGGCCGTCTGCCCGACGCGCAGGCCACGGCACGCAAGCGCTCGCCGCTCTGCGGCTCCGCCGTGACGGTGGACCTGACGCTGGACGACGGGCGGATCGGCGCCTTCGGGCAGGAGGTCAAGGCCTGCGCGCTGGGTCAGGCCTCGGCCGCGGTGCTGGGCGCGCAGGTGCTGGGCCGCGGGCGGGAGGAGATCGCCCGCGCCCGCGACGAGCTGAAGGCGATGCTGAAATCCGGCGGTCCGGTCCCCTCCGCGCCCTTCGAGGGCTACGAGGCGTTGTCGCCGGCCAGGGACTACAAGAACCGCCACGCCTCGATCCTGCTGTCGCTGGAGGCCACGCTCGCCGCCTTCGACGCGGCCGAGGCGGGGGCGGCGGACGTCGCCACCGAGGGGTGAGCGAGGCGGCGTTCCGCTGGCGCTCCGCCACGCCGGCGCTGCCGGTCGGCGATCTCGCCGTTTCCATCGCCTTCTACGATCAGGTCTGCGGCTTCGGCGTTCTGGCTCGGGGCGAGGGCTTCGCCCTGCTCGGCCGCGACGGCGTTTCGGTGGTTCTGTGGACGGCCGACGACGCCGATTGGCGCGGCCGCGCCGGCGACCGTCCCGTGGTCAGCGGGGCGGAGAGCTTTCTGGCCGGCACGGCGAGCTGCCGGCTGCAGGTGGAGGGGATCGACGCCCTGCATGCCCGCGCCCAGACCGCCGGGGCGGTGCATCCCAACGGTCCGTTGCGCCGCGCGGCCTATCCGGCGCGCGAATTCGACATGCTCGACCCGGACGGCAACCAGCTGACCGCCTACGAGCCCCTGGCCGAAGGCTGAAGGCCGAGACCGACCGCGCCGCGCAAGAGCCGGGTGCAAAAAAGGCCGCCGCGGCCCGGTCGGGGCGGCGGCGGCAAGGATGCGGTTGACGCGAAGGCCCTTGGACCGGCGAGCAGGCGTTGCCGGCGACGTCGGACGAGGGGGCCGACGAAAGGGACGATGTCTCCGCGACGCGACCGCAGGCGATCCGAAACTCCGAAACGAGGAGGGAAACGCGGGTCGAGAGGACGACCCGTTCAGGCCAGGCCCGTCATGGCGAAGCCGGCAGCCACCATCAGGCACAGCGCCGCCAGACCGGCGGCATCCTCCAGCGCGGAGCGGGGGGCGTCGGCGGCGATGCGGGCGAGAGCTTTCATGGCGGCGTTCCCTGAGCGTTCGATCTGCGTTCCTGCAAGTTGCCCTGACGTTCCAACATCCGTTGGTTAATGTCAAGAACTTTATGAGAACATTAAGCGATCAAACCGGAACGTTCCGCGACCTCGGCTTGCGCCGCTCACCCCGCCTTGAGCATGCGGATCGCCTCGTCCGCCTCCATCAGCCACAACAGCGACCGCGCCGCGCGGCCGCGCGGCCCCTCCAACGTCGGATCCTGGGCCAGCAGCAGGCGCGCATCGTCGCTGGCCGCCGCCATCAGGGCCGCGTCGCGCTCCAGATCGGCGAGGCGGAAGGTCGGCAGCCCCGACTGCCGCGCGCCCAGAAGGTCGCCGGGCCCGCGCAGGCGCAGATCCTCCTCGGCGATGCGAAACCCGTCCTCGGTCTCGCGCAGCACGGTCAGGCGGGCGCGGGCGCCCTCGGTCAGCGGCGGCTCGTACATCAGCAGGCAGGTGGAGCGATCGGCGCCGCGCCCGACCCGCCCGCGCAGCTGGTGCAGCTGCGCCAGGCCGAAACGATCGGCATGCTCGATCACCATGATCGAGGCTTCGGGCACGTTCACCCCGACCTCGATCACCGTGGTCGCCACCAGAACCCGCGCGTCGCCGGCGGCGAAGGCGGCCATGGCGCGGTCCTTTTCCGCCGGCGGCAGCTGCCCGTGCACCAGGGCGGTGACGGCGCGGCCCCAGCCCGGGCCGTGGCTGGGGGTCAGGGCCGCCTCCAGCGCCTCCGCCAGCGCGGCGTGGCGTTCGGTGGCGGCGGTCAGGTCCGTGTCGGCGCTTTCCTCCACCATGGGGCAGACCCAGTAGGCGCGCCGCCCCTCCGCCACCGCCTTGGCGAGCCGGGCGACCACCTCGTCGTAGCGCCCGGCGCTGATCAGCGCGGTGTCCACCGGCTTGCGGCCCGGCGGCTTTTCGTCGAGCACGCTCAGATCCATGTCGCCGTAGCTGGCCAGCGCCAGGGAGCGCGGGATCGGCGTCGCGGTCATCACCAGCACGTCCGGCCGGCGGCCCTTGGCGCTCAGGTCCATGCGCTGGCGCACGCCGAAGCGATGCTGTTCGTCGACCACCGCCAGGCGCAGGTCGTCGAATTCCACGTCCTGACTGAACAGCGCATGGGTCCCCACAACCAGGGGCGCGGCGCCGGAGGCGATGGCGGCCAGCTTCTCCGCCCGCACGGCCCCCTTGTCGCGGCCGGTCAGCAGGACCGGGATGATCCCCAGAGGCGACAGCAGCGGCGCGAGGCTTTCCAGATGCTGGCGCGCCAGGATCTCGGTCGGCGCCATCAGCGCCGCCTGCCCGCCCGCCTCCGCCGCCGCGAGCATGGCGAGCAGCGCGACCAGCGTCTTGCCGGCGCCGACATCGCCCTGCAGCAGGCGGTTCATGCGCTCCGGCGCGGCCATGTCGGCGGTGATCTCCGCCACGGCGCGGGTCTGCGCGCCGGTGGGGGCGTAGGGCAGCGCGGCCAGCGCCTCCGTCCTCAGGCGGCCGTCGCCCCGGGTGGCGCGCCCGGCCCCGCGGCGCGCGGTTTCGCGCGCCAGGGCCAGGGCGATCTGATGGGCGAGCAGCTCATCATAGGCCAGCCGGTCGCGCGCGGCGGGGCGGCGGGCCAACGCCGCCTCGTCCGCCGGCCGGTGCAGCAGGTCCAGCGCCGCGCGCCAGTCGGGCCAGCCGTGCAGGGCCTTGAGCGACGGTTCGATCCATTCCTCAAGCGTCGGCGCCAGATCCAGCGCCCCCGCGACGGCCTTGGCGAGGCTGCGGGGCGCGAGCCCCTCCACGCCCGGATAGACCGGTTCGAAGGCCGGCAGACCTTCGGCCGCGTCGGGCCGCAGCACGTGATCGGGATGGGTGATCTGACGCGTGCCCTCCCAGGTCTCCGCCTTGCCGGACACCACGCGCGTCTCGCCCTCGGGCAGCAGCTCTCGCAGCTGCGCCTCGCGGGCGCGGAAATAGACGAGGAAGAAGCCCCCCGCCTCGTCCTGCACGGCGATGCGGTGCGGCGCGCCCGGCCGGCGCGCCGGCTGATGGCGTTCGACCTGGACGAGGACGGTCGCCGTTTCGCCGTCGGGCACGCCGGCGAGCGAGGGTCTCAGGCGCCGGTCGGTGACACGCGCGGGGGCGAGGAACAGCAGGTCGCGCGGCCGCTCCACCTTGAGGCGCTGGAAATGCCGCACGGATTTCGGCCCGACGCCGGGCAGCGCGTCGAGCTCGGCGAAGAGCGGGAAGAGGATCTCGGGGCGGCTGCGGGACATGGGTCTTTCGATAGCCGGGAGCGCCCCTGCAAGGAAAGCGCCGCCGGCGACGCGCCGCTCCGCACCGCACGGCCGCTGCCGTGCACGCCGAGCCTCGCGCCCGCCGCCTGCCCCCGGGCAGACCCCGGATCGAGTCGCGGACGCCGGCCTCGGAACGACGCGCGGCCTCCGCCGCAAGCCGCCTCCCCATCCGGCGGAGCCCTCCGGCAAGACGGCGAGTCGCCGAAAGGGTCACGGCTCGCAAGCCGAAGGCGCAGCGACGCTGCGAAGGCGCGCGGCTTGGCCCTGAGGCCCCGCCGGACTTGGCGTTGAACGCCGGGCGGCGACTCGCCGCACGCTCGACGAAGGCCCTCCAAGGGCCGTCTCGGCAATCTGCGAACACGACCTCGCTCGCATCGCCCCATGAGGCCTGGCCAGCCG
>JBCBYE010000255.1:0-6286 GCA_039816075.1 Pseudomonadota bacterium
ATCAGGCCGCCGCCTCCGCCGCGCCCTCCGCCTCCAGCGCCGCCTCCGCCAGGGCCGGCGCCAGGCGCCCGCCGCCCCGCGGCGCCAGGCGGCTCCAGCGCGGGCTCAGCCCCTCCGGCGCCCCGGCCGCCCGCAGCGCCTGGATCGACCAGGCCCGCCGGTCCCGCAGGATCCGCCGATAGAGCGCCATCGCCCCCGGCCGCGCGTAAAAGCTCCAGTGGCACACCGCGGGCGAGCGCGGGTCCAGCGCCACCCCCCGCCGCGCCAGCCAGTCGGCCAGCGGCGGCGCGTCCAGCTGCAGGTCGATCCAGTCGCCCCGCGGCTCGCCCAGCCCCGCGCGGCCCAGCGCCCGCGGCGCGCGCCCGCCGATGCGCGGCGCCGCCGCCTCGAACATCGCGTCGAACAGATCGTTGTGCCGCGCCGCCACGTGAAAGACCTGCGGCCCGCCGGACCCGCCGGACCCGCCAGGCCCGCCCGCCGCAACGGACCCGACAGCGCCCCCGGGCCGCTCCCCCCGCCGTCCGCCCGGCCGACCGGGCCGAGCCGGCAGCGCCTCCGCCGCCCGCTCCGCATCCTCCGCAGCGCCCAGCAGGATCATCCGCCCCACCCGCGGCGACCGCGCCGCCGCCAGCGCCACGCGCGCGCCCAGCGAATGGGCGAAAAGGTCCACCGTCAGGTCCGGCCGCAGCGCGCGCACGCCCTCCAGCAGCGCGCGCAGCGCCTCGCCCGCCTCCGCCGCGCGGTCGTAGACCCGGGCGAAGCCGTTGCGCCCCTCGGCCAGCAGGCTGCTCAGATGCCAGGCCCGCGCGTCCCAGCCGAACCCGATCACCGGCCCGGCGCCCTCGGCGCCCAGCGCCCTCGCCCAATCGCCGCAGCGCGCCGCCCCCGCCGGCGCCGGCCCGCCATAGAGCCGCGCATGCGGGTCGCGCCGCGCATCGCCGGGGCGAAACTTGTAGCCATGGATAAGAACCGTCGCGCAGGCGCCGCGCGGCGCCGCAAGCAGCGCGCGCCGCAGCGCCTCGCTCAGCCCGTGCTCCCGCACGTCATCCGCCACGACCCGGACAGGTTCCATGTCCCGAACGCCCGCTCGATTTCGCCTCGATGCGCGGTCTTCTCGCCGCTCGTGCAAGCGGTTACGCCGGCTTTGCGACGCCTCCGTCACGGCTTCGCGACGGAACCGCGACGTTTGCGGACAATCCGAACCTTGACCGCCCCGCGCCGCCCCGCTACCTCCCGCCTCGCGTGGCGATTTGGTCGACCGGCTTGCGGGCCACGTTAAAGACACCGCTAAAGAGGTCCGGGGCCGCCGCGCCCCGCCCCCTTCGATCCGGTCATGTTCAAGGAGCCTCCGGCCCCCGCCGGAGCGATCGCCATGACGCCGCCCCTTCCCCCGCGCCCGCCCCTCTCCCCCCGCACCCGCATGGTGCACGAGGGGGCCGACCGCTCCCCCCACGGCGAGATGTCCGAGGCGCTCTACCTCACCCAGGGCTTCGCCTACCCCTCGGCCGAAAGCGCCGCCGCCCGCTTCGAGGGCGAGGAGGAGGGCTTCATCTACGCCCGCTACGGCAATCCCACCGTGGCCATGTTCGAAAAACGCATCGCCGCGCTGGAGGGGGCCGAGGACGCCTTCGCCACCGCCTCCGGCATGGCCGCCGTGCATGGCGCGCTGATGTGCGGCCTGCGCGCCGGCGACCACATCGTCAGCGCCCGCGCCCTCTTCGGCTCGTGCCTGTGGATCGTGGAGACGCTGGCCCCCCGCTGCGGCATCGAGGTGACGCTGGTCGACGGGCCCGACATCGACGCCTGGCGCGCCGCCGTGCGGCCGAACACCAGGACGTTCTTCCTCGAAAGCCCCTCCAACCCCACGCTGGAGCTGATCGACATCGCCGCCGTCGCCGAGGTGGCCAAGCAGGCCAGCGCCCGCCTGATCGTCGACAACGTCTTCGCCACGCCCGTCTTCCAGCGCCCGCTGGCGCTGGGCGCCGATGTGGTGATCTATTCGGCCACCAAGCATATCGACGGTCAGGGCCGCGTGCTGGGCGGCGTGATCCTCGGCGCGCGCGACTTCATCCGGGGCGAGGCGGAGCCGTTTCTCAAGCATACCGGCGGCGCGCTGAGCGCCTTCAACGCCTGGGTCATGCTCAAGGGCCTCGAAACGCTGGACCTGCGCGCCCGCGCCCAGGCCGCCGCCGCCGCCCAGGTCGCCGACGCGCTGGCCGAGCATCCCAAGGTGCGCGCCGTCCGCTATCCCGGCCGCCCCGACCATCCCCAGCACGCGCTGGCGCAGCGGCAGATGGAGACCGGCGGCACCCTCGTGGCCTTCGAACTCGCCGATCAGGCCGCCGCCTTCCGCGCCCTCAACGCGCTGCAGGTCATCCTGATCTCCAACAATCTCGGCGACGCCAAATCCATCGCCACGCATCCCCGCACCACGACGCATCAGCGGCTGTCCGAGGATCAGCGCCTGGCGCTGGGCATCACGCCGGGCCTGATCCGGCTGAGCTGCGGCCTGGAATCGCCCGAGGATCTCATCGCCGACCTCATGGCCGCGCTCGCCGCCGCCTGACCCACCCCGGGTCCCGTCCCTCGCGGCCCGTCCTTCGGGGGGCGTTCCTCGGGGGGCGTTCCTCGGGGGACGTTTCTAGGGGGGCGTTCTTCGGGGGGCGTTCCTCGGGGGGCGTCCCTCCCGGCCCGTTCCTCGCAGCCCGTCCCTCGGGCGGCGTTCCTCGGGGGCGGCCTAGCGGGGGTCGCGCCGAAGGCGCGCCTGCGATGCACCCGCCCCCCCTGCCCAGCCCGGCTCGGCCCCGCTGCCGCGGCCTCGCCTGGGGGTCTCCGCCGCCCGCGCCGCGCGCCCTGCCCCTGACAGGACCTGTCGGGGGCGTGCGCCGGACACCTCGCATTTCCGTTCCGTCAGGTTGATCCGACCGGGCCCGGCCCCACGTATCTTTCCTGAGATTGGCCGAAAAACCGGCCTTCACCGCCCTCGCCCAACGCGTCCCAACCGCGCCGGCGACGGCTTGATCGTACTGCGCCGAGGCCATCGCGGGATGTGCCCGCACCGACCCGTCTCGGCGACTGACGAAGAAAGACCATTCCCCATGAACGATGCTTTCCGGCTCTCGGACTTCGAGCCCGTGACCTCCGCCGCCCCCACCGAAGACGAGGCGCTGCGGGCCCTCGCCCTGCTGCGCCGCTTCGGCGCCGCCGCGCCCGAGGCCGCCGCCGCGCTCGGCCTCTCGGCCCTGCCGCGCGCCGGCGAAGCCGAGGGCGCGCTGGCCCGCACCTACGATGCCGACTTCCGCCCGGACGCCGCCTACAAGGCCTCCATGCCCGATCTGCAGAACGGCCCCGCCTCGCTGATCAAGGGCGCGCGGCGCAGCCTGCAGCATGTGGGCATCTCCAATTTCCGCATGCCGCTCAGCTACCGCCTGAAGGACGGCGGCGCCCTGGCGCTGGAGACCTCGGTCACCGGCTCCGTCAGCCTCGAGGCCGACAAGAAGGGCATCAACATGAGCCGCATCATGCGCTCCTTCTACGCCGAGGCGGGGGAGGCGATGGATTTCGACCGCCTCGCCACGGTGATAGAGCGCTACCTGACCGATCTCGACAGCCTCGACGCCCGCATCGCGCTCAGCTTCCGCCAACCGCTGCTGAAACCGTCCCTGCGCTCCGGCCTCGACGGCTGGCAGTACTACGACGTGACCTTCGAGGTGATCCGCCGGGATGGCGAGACCACGCGCGCCGTGCATCTCGACTACGTCTATTCCAGCACCTGCCCCTGCTCGCTGGAGCTGTCGGAGCATGCCCGCCTCTCCCGCGGCCGCATCGCCACGCCCCACTCCCAGCGTTCCGTGGCGCGGGTGTCGACGGCCCTGACGGGCGAGGGCGTGCTCTGGGTCGAGGATCTCGTCGCGCTCTGCCGCGCCGCGATCCCGACGGAGACGCAGGCGATGGTCAAGCGCGAGGACGAGCAGGCCTTCGCCGAGCTCAACGGATCCAACCCCATCTTCGTGGAGGACGCCGTGCGCCTGCTGGCCGAGGCGCTGGAGGGCGACGCGCGCATCGGCGACTACCGCGTGGCGGCCTCGCACCAGGAGAGCCTGCACAGCCACGACGCCGTGTCGGTCGTCTCCCGCGGCCGGACCTTCGACACCGCCTCCCTGGACCCGCGCTTCTTCGAGACGCTGATCCACAAGGGCTGACGTCGCGCCCCCCCCAAGGGGGCGCGCCCCTCGGGGGCATCGAGCCCCCTCGTGACGCGGCCGGCTTCGCCGGCTGGCCAGGTCTCTGAGGGCGGGTCTTTGGGGGAGGGGGGAAAGGTTTTCGCAGATTGCTGAGAAGGCCCGGAGGCGGGCCTTCACCCAGCGTGCGGCGAGTCGCCGAAAGCCTCAAGGCCGAGCCGCGCTTCGCGCTGTCGCTGCGCGCCAAGGGCGCTTGCGAGCCTTGACCCTTTCGACGACTCGCCTTCGTGCCGTTGGACGGCGCCGGGCGGCGCCGGGGCCCGTCGCGGGCGCGGCGCCGACGCCCCGACGGGGGCCCGCCACGCGCGACGCCCCGACGCGCAGGCTGGAGGGCGGGCCGGCGCCCGAAGGGCGCTCGGGGCGTCCGCAAGCCGGCGCGCGCCGCAACCGGCTTGACGCCGCCCGCCCGCCGGCGCCTTGATCGCGCCGCAATGCCCGACTTCCGCGCCCCCGCCCATGTGATCGGCCTGCTGGTCGCCGCCCTCGGCCTCGCCATGCTCCCCCCCATGGCCGCCGACCTCGCGGCCGGCAGCGGCAACTGGCGCGCCTTCGCCGCCTCCGCCTTCCTCACCAGCTTCACCGGCGGCGCCGTCGCCGCCGCCTCCCGCGGCGCGGCCGCCCGGGGCTTCACCCTGCAGCAGACCTTCCTGCTCACCGTCTTCTGCTGGCTGACCCTGCCCGTCTTCGGCGCCCTCCCCTTCCTCATCGGCGCCCCCGGCGCCCGCCCCGTCGACGCGTTCTTCGAGGCGATGTCGGGCCTCACCACCACTGGCTCCACCGTCTTCTCCGGCCTCGAACGCCTGCCCCCGGGCGTCCTGCTGTGGCGCGGCCTCATGCAATGGTTCGGCGGCGTCGGCATCGTCGTCGTCGCCATGGCCTTCCTGCCCGCGCTCAAGGTCGGCGGCATGCAGATCTTCCGCTCCGAAGGCTTCGACACCTTCGGCAAGATCCTGCCCCGCGCCGGCGAGATCGCGCTCTCCATCTCCTGGATCTACGCCGGCCTCACCCTCGCCTGCCTCATGGCCTACTCCGCCGCCGGCATGACCCTCTTCGACGCCGCCATCCACGCCATGACCACCGTCGCCACCGGCGGCTTCGCCAATTACGACGCCTCCATGGGCGCCTTCGGGGCCGAGGTCGAATACGCCGCCATCGCCTTCATGCTGCTCGCCAGCCTGCCCTTCGTCCGCTACGTGCAGCTCACGCGGGGCAAGGCCGCGCCCCTCTGGCGCGACCCCCAGGTGCGCGCCTTTCTCGCCGTCGTCGCGGTCTTCGCCCTGACCATCACCGCCGCGCGCCTGGCGCTGGCGCCGGCCGAGGGGCTGATCGGCTTCGAGGCGCGCTTCCGCAAGGCGCTCTTCAACACCGTCTCCGTGGTGACCGGCACCGGCTACGCCTCGGCCGACTACAACGCCTGGGGGCCCTTCGCCGTGGGCGCCTTCTTTCTGGCCGGGCTCGTGGGGGGCTGCGCCGGCTCCACCTGCTGCTCCATCAAGATCTTCCGCTACCAGATCGTCTTCGCCGCCATCGCCGTGCAGATCCGCCGCATCCACTCGCCGCACGGCATCTTCACGCCGCGGTGGAGCGGGCGGCCCGTGCCCGAAGAGGTCATCTCCTCGGTCATGGCCTTCTTCTACCTCTTCCTGCTGACCCTCGCGGTGGTGGCCGTGGCGCTGTCGATGATGGGCTACGACCCGCTCACCGCCATCTCCGGCGCCGCCACGGCGCTGGCCAATGTGGGGCCGGGCCTGGGCCCGCTGATCGGCCCGGCGGGCAACTTCGCCGCGCTCTCCGACGCCGCCAAATGGCTGCTGGCCCTGACCATGCTGGTGGGGCGGCTGGAGCTGATGGCGGTCTACGTCCTCTTCACCGCCGCGTTCTGGCGCGGCTGATCGCGCCGCCGCGTTCCGACGCGGCCGATCGCGCCGCCCCCTTCCGGCGCGGCTGATCGCGCCGCCCCCTTCCGGCGCGGCTGATCGCGCCGCCGCGTTCCGGCGCGGCTGATCGCGCCGCCGCCTTCCGACGCGGCGGATCGCGCCGCCCCC
>JBCBYE010000027.1:0-14906 GCA_039816075.1 Pseudomonadota bacterium
ATGCCGCTCTGGCGTCTCGCGCAGTTCGGCGAACGCCACGTCCAGCGGCAGGATCGGGACGCCGGTCTGCGGCACGGCATAGCCGATCATCAGGATGAGGGCGGCGCCCAGGGCGAAGAAGGCGAAGGCGGCGCCGATCAGGTCCACCGCGGCGGCGGCCAGCGCGCGGCCGAGGCCGCCGGGCAGGCCCCAGCGCAGGCACCAGCGCGTCAGGCCGATGGAGGCGAAGTCGGCGAGACCGTTGAGCTGCGGCAGCCAGCCGAGGAACAGGATCCAGGCGGCCGGATCGAAGCCCTCCGGGCCGTTCGGCAGATCCGGGGCGGCGCGCGCAGCGAACAGGGCTGCGCCGAGGGCGAGGATGGCCCACGACGCCAGAACCGCGGCGGGCCGGCCCGACCGCTTCGAAAGCCAGGGCACGACTGCGAATGCGGATGCGAATGCGAATGCAACTGCGAATGTTGCTACCGCTGCGAATGCGAATATGATGTCGCCTGTCAGTTGCCAGACGAAGATTACGCCAAGCCCTGACGCGACGAAATACACAAGTCGTTGCGGCATGGCTTGAAGATTACGTCGAGCGATGATCAACGCCGTCGCCGTCAGCGCTAGAACGCCAAGCGTCGCGCCCCTGCGTCAGCCCTCCTCCAAGGGCGGCGCAAGCGTCAGACCGGCGATCTGCCCATTGTTCCAGACGCCCCAGTTCACCAGCAGTGTCACGACCGGATAGGCGAACGCGAAGACCAGCGTCGCGTTCAGCAGCCCCAGGCTCCACGCCCGTCGCCGCGACAACGGCCCGCCGACCATGTCGCCGCGCGACAGCCTTCGGTCCAAACTCGACAGAGCGCCCTTCAACAGCCCGCGGTAGCGCCCGCGCCAGCTTGCCTCCAGCACCGTGTCCAGCACGAAGCGCAGCGATTTGGGGCTTTCGACCAGGTCGTGAAGGAGGAAGCGGCTCGTCAGCAGCAAGCCGACGAACAGACCAGGCCAAAACGTCTCCGAGGCGACATCCCACAGAAAATCCAACCGCCGCCCCCGCGCACAAAACAAAAAAGCGCCGCGAGCTTAGCCCGCGGCGCCCTGCGAATTCAAAGGGATCGTCCCGATGCGGGGCGCTTCAGCCCTTCTTCAGCACCCGGCGGCCCAGCAGTTCCGCGATCTGGACCGCGTTCAGGGCCGCGCCCTTGCGCAGGTTGTCGGACACGCACCACAGGTTCAGACCGTTCTCCACCGTGGGGTCGGTGCGGATGCGCGAGACGTAGGTGGCGAACTCGCCCACGCTGTCGATGGGCGTGACGTAGCCGCCGTCCTCGCGCTTATCCACCACCATGATGCCGGGGGCCTCGCGCAGGATGTCGCGCGCCTCGTCCTCGTCCAGAAAGTCCTCGAACTCGATGTTCACCGCCTCGGAATGACCGACGAAGACCGGCACGCGCACGCAGGTCGCGGTCAGCTTGATCTTGGGATCGAGGATCTTCTTGGTCTCCGCCACCATCTTCCACTCTTCCTTGGTGGTCCCGTCCTCCATGAAGACGTCGATATGCGGAATGACGTTGAAGGCGATCTGGCGCTGGAACTTGCTGGGCTCGACCTCCTGCCCCGGCACGTAGAGGCCCTTGGTCTGGTTCCACAGCTCGTCCATCCCCTCGCGCCCCGCGCCGGAGACGGACTGGTAGGTGCTGACCACCACGCGCTTGATGCGGGCCCGATCGTGCAGGGGCTTGAGCGCCACGACCAGCTGCGCCGTGGAGCAGTTGGGGTTCGCGATGATGTTCTTGCGCTGGTAGGCGTTGATCGCGTCGGGGTTCACCTCCGGCACGATCAGCGGCACCTCGGGGTCGTAGCGGTAGAGCGAGGAGTTGTCGATCACCACGCAGCCCGACTGGGCGGCGCGGGGGCCGTAGGTCTTGGTCCCGTCGGACCCGATGGCAAAGAGGGCCATGTCCCAGCCGGCGAAGTCGAACCCGTCGAGGTCCTGCGCGACGATCGTCTTCTCGCCGAAGGAGCATTCCGTGCCGATGGATTTTCGCGAGGCCAGCGCGGCGATCTCGTCGACGGGAAACTCCCGCTCGGCGAGGATGTTCAGCATCTCGCGGCCCACGTTGCCCGTGGCGCCGACGACGGCGACTCGGTAGCCCATCTTTCTGGTCCTTGTTGACGATGTTGCGCCGCAACCCGGCGCACGCCCGCACCTAAGGCGCCCGGCCTTGAAAGAAAAGCGCCGCCCCGGGCGGCGGCGGCGCCGCAAAGGTCCGACCGTGGCCGATCAAACGCGCCTGCGCGCCGCCGCCAGCAGGCCCAGACCGCCGATCAGCAACCAGCCCGCGGCGGGCAGCGGCACGGCGACGTCGTTCGCGTAGATGGCGGCGAACTCCGGGGCGGCGCCGAACAGGCGGAAGTCCAACGCTCCGCCGACGCCGACGGCCAGCCCTCCGAAGGTCGCCAGATCGCCCAGCGTCGACAGGTCGAACGCATCCTCGGCCCCGGCGGCGAACAGCGTCGACGGGCCGACATAGGAGATGCCGACTTCCAGCACGCGAGGCGCCTCGACGGGCCCTGACCCCGGCCCCAGCACCAGGCGAGAGCCGATGGAGATGAGGTCCACCGAAGGACCGCCGATCAAGTCGTCCGAGCCCTGCAAGCCCGGCGGCAGAAACAGCGGCGCGTCGTCCTCGAAAACGATGAACGAGCCGGCGATGACGCCCCCCGCAACGGGCGCATTGCCCGGCGTCGTCGAGAAGGTGGAGGAGCCGCCCGCAAAGAAAAGCGTCAACCCGAAGGGCGCGAACGGATTGACCACGCCCGTCGAAAGGTCGTCGTCGAACGTCACCGAAACGTCCAAGCCGGCCGCAAGGCTCGGGTCCCCGAACGCGGCCGAGAAGAGCGGCCCCGAAAAGCTCTCCGTCACCTGGAGGGCCGAAGCCGAGCCCGCCGAAAGGCAGCTCGCCGCCAGAGCCGCCGCCAAGATTCTCCGCATGGTCCCCGCCGGAATCTTCGCTGGGATTTGATTAGCATGAACGGGAAATTACCGTCATCCTTTTCCTACAGAGAATGCTCCGGAAACGCCCCCATGCCGCTCAAAGTCGCCGCCGTCCTTCTCGCCCTGATCGGGGCCGCGCCTCCCGCCGCCGCAGGCGCGCCCGAAGTCATCGCCGCCGAGGCCGTGCGCACCGGCCCCGCGCCCGGCGCCGGCGTGTGGCGCTTCTCCGTCACCCTCAATCACGGCGACACGGGGTGGGAGCACTACGCCGATGCCTGGGAAATCCGCCTGCCCGACGGCACGGTACTGGGCACGCGGATCCTCCACCACCCGCATGTGGAGGAGATGCCCTTCAGCCGCTCTCTCTCGGGCGTCACGATCCCCCGCTCGGCCGCGCAGGTCCTGATCTACCCGCGCGACAGCGTGCACGGCTGGGGCGCGCCCTACCCGTTCGACCTGCCCCGCTGAGCGGCGCTCAAAGGCGTCAGATCCCGCACATGGAGAACATCTTCTCGATGCTGCGCCACGAGCTTTTCAGCGTGAAGTCGCTGCTTACGCCGTTGGCGCCGCGCGGGTTCACGACCACGTTGAACTTCTGCTTCATCAGTTTGGCGATGCGGCTGGTCGGGCCGAAGGTGGCCTGCCAGAACCGTCCGTCCTCGTTCCAGCGCATCTTGCGGTTCACCTTGCGCGACCTGTCGAAGGTGAAGGTCACCTGGATCTCGTTGCCCTTGGCCAGCAGCGCCTCGCGCGTGCCGGCGGGCGAGCGGTAGACCATCAGGCCCTTGGCGTCGCCGCGCTCGCAGATGATGGCGAAGCGGCCTTCGCCATTGCCGCGGATCTGGGCGATGGCGCCGTTGATGAAGGGCGGGTCGACCTTGCGCAGCCGCTCCGCCGTCCAGGCGTTGGCGCGCGCCTTGGGCAGGATGGAATCGTCGTTCACCTGCGCCGGGGCCGGCGCGGCGAGCAGCAGGGCGACGGGCAGCGTCGCGACCGCGAGGGCGAGGCGGCGGGCCATGGATCTTCCTCCGACCTGAATCGATGCTGAAGCATGCCTTGATTTCGGCCCCTCCCACAACCGCCCGCCCCCTAAGGCTTGACTCAACGGCCGACCGCATTCGCGCGGCGAACGCTCGGCATCGCGGTTCCTCCGCGACGCGGGCGCGCCGCACGCCTATGGCGGCGACCCCGAGGCGCGGTTAGGCTGCAGCCGATGAGCGGACTTTTCGATGACGGCGGCGCGGACGAGACGGCGGGCAACCTGCCGGAGGTCTCGATCTCCGAGCTGTCCTCCGCGGTCAAGCGCACGCTTGAGAGCGGCTTCGGCCGCGTGCGGGTGCGCGGCGAGGTGGGACGCGTGTCGCGGCCGCGCTCGGGACACATGTATCTCGATCTCAAGGACGACCGCGCGGTGCTCGCCTCGGTGATCTGGAAGGGCACGGTCTCGCGCCTGTCCATGGACCCGACCGAGGGCGACGAGGTGGTCGCCACGGGGCGGTTGACCACCTTTCCCGGTCAGTCGCGCTACCAGCTGATCGTCGAGGACATGTCGCTCGCAGGCGCCGGCGCGCTGCTGGCCAAGCTGGAGCGTCTGAAGGCCGCCCTCGCCGCCGAAGGGCTCTTCGCCGAAGAGCGCAAGCGCCGCCTGCCGTACCTACCGGAGACCATCGGCGTCGTGACGTCCCCTTCGGGCGCGGTGATCCGAGACATCCTTCATCGCCTTGCGGATCGGTTCCCGCGGCGCGTGCTGCTCTGGCCCGTGGCGGTCCAGGGGGAGAGATGCGCGCCGGAAGTGTCGGCGGCGATCCGCGGCTTCGACGCTTTGCCGGCGGGCCATCCGCTGCGGCCCGACGTGCTGATCGTCGCGCGCGGGGGCGGATCGGTCGAGGACCTCTGGGGCTTCAACGAAGAGGCGGTGGTGCGCGCGGCCGCCGACTGCGCCATTCCGCTGATTTCGGCGGTGGGGCACGAGACGGACACGACGCTGATCGACTTCGCCTCCGACAGACGGGCTCCGACGCCCACCGCGGCGGCGGAGCTGGCGGTGCCCGTGCGGGCGGAGCTGCTGGCCACGGTCGGCGATCTGGAACAGCGCCGCCGCCGCGCCGCGGCGCGCCTGCTGGCGGATCGGGGCCGGCGCCTGCGGGACCTCGCGCGCGCCCTTCCGCGGCCGGAGGCGCTGCTGGCGGAGCGGGCGCAGCGGCTCGACGCCGCCGCGCTGCGCCTGCCGCGGGCCCTGATCGCGTTCGCGACCGCCAAGCGCGCCGCCTTGGCTCAGGGACCCGCCGGACGCTTCGCGCCGTCGCTCCTGACCCGCGCCCTGCGCGAACGGGCGGGCGTGCTTGCGGACCGATCGCGCCGCCTGGCGCCGGCCCTGACCCGCCGCGCGACGCAGGAGGGGCGACGCTTCGACGGTCTCGCCGCGCGGCTGCGTCCGGAGCGGCTGGGCCGGGAGCTCGGCCAGGCGCGCACGCGCTTTCAGGCGCTGTCCGGGCGGCTCGACCGGGCGGGCCGCGCGATGCCCGGCGCCGCGCGAGACCGGCTGGACCGGGCCGCGCGGCTGCTGGAGACGCTCAGCTACCAGGCGACGCTAGACCGCGGCTTCGCAGTGGTGCGCGCGGACGGCCGGTTGGCCCCGCGCCTGGCCGGACTGGACGAGGCCGCGCCGCTGGAAATCGAGTTCGCGGACGGAAGGCTTTCGGTGCATCGCTGCGACGGGCGGCCGCCTGAAGCGGCCCCGCCGGCCTCCGAGGCTCCGGCCGACCCGCCGCCCGCCCCGCGTCGGCGCTCCAAATCCAAAAAACCCGAGCCGGGCGACGACGCCCAAGGCTCCCTGCTCTGACCGTCTGGGAGGACCCTTCGATGAGCGTCAAGAAAGGCTACTGGATCGCCCATGTCCACGTCACCGACCCGGACACCTATGCGAAGTATGTCGACGGCGCCCGCGCTGCTTTCGAAGCCCATGGCGCGACGTTCCTCGCGCGCGGCGGCGACGTCGCGGAGCTGGAAGGCGGTCAGGGCCGCGAGCGCAACGTGGTGATCGAGTTCGCCAGCTACCAGGCGGCGCTCGACTGCTACCATTCCGACGCCTATCAGGCCGCCAAGGCCCATCGCGAGGCGGCCGGGGTCGCCACCCTCTGCATCGTCGAAGGCATCTGAGACCGCCGCCCGGACCCGCCCCGAGGAGGCCCCGGATCAGGTCCGGGGCGAGGCGGCGCCGGACCTGACCGTCGGGAAGACCGGCGCCGACCGCCCCGGCTCAACCGATCGCTCGGGCCGCCTTCAGTCGCCGGCCCGACGTCAGGTTCTGCGCCGTCTCGGCGATGCTGGCCGCGTCGATGCCGTAGTGGCGGTAAAGGTCCTGAACGCGGCCGGTCTGCCCAAAATGCTCCACGCCGAGGCTCGCCGCGCGATGCCCGGCGACGGAGCCCAGCCAAGCCAGCGTCGCCGGATGCCCGTCGATCACCGTGATCAGCAGGCAATGCGGCGGCAACGGCTCCAGCAAGCGCTCGATATGGCTGCGGGCGTCCGCCTGACCTCGCCGCCGCGCGCGCTGCGCCGCGGTCCAGCCGGCGTTCAGCCGGTCGGCGCTGGTCACCGCCAGCACGCCGATGTCGCGACGGTCGTTGCCGATCATCCCTGCCGCCTCGATCGCCTCGGGCGCGACGACGCCCTGATAGGCGATCACCACCTCGCAGTTCGGCCCAGGCTCTCGCCACCAATAGGCACCGTCGATCACGCCCTGCCGAAACGCCGCGTCTTCCCGCCGCTTGGGCTGCTCCAGCGGGCGGGTGCTCAGGCGAAGATAGACGCCGCCCCCGGTCTCGTCGCGCAGCCAGGTGCGCTCATCCGGGTCGCCTTCGCCATCGCGCTGAAGGTAGTCGAACGCCCAATCCATGACGACCGACAGCTCGTCCAGATAGGCCGGCTCGAAGCTCGCCAGCCCGTCCTGGCTCATCCCGATCAAGGGCGAGGCGATCGATTGGTGCGCGCCCCCCTCCGGCGCCAGCGTCACGCCCGAGGGGGTGCCGGCGATCAGGAAGCGGGCGTCCTGGTAGCAGGCGTAGTTCAGCGCATCGAGCCCGCGGGAGACGAAGGGGTCGTAGACCGTGCCGACCGGCAGCAGCCGCTCGCCGAACAGCGAATGGCTCAGCCCCGCCGCGCCGAGGAGCAGAAAGAGGTTCATCTCCGCGATGCCCAGCTCGATATGCTGACCTTCGGGCGAGAACCGCCATTTCTGCGCAGAAGGCACGCGCTCGTCCCGGAACGTGTCCGCCCGCACGTCGCGCGCGAACAGGCCCCGGCGGTTCACCCACGGTCCCAGATTGGTCGAGACGGTCACGTCGGGCGAGGTCGTCACGATCCGATCCGCCAGAGGCCCGCCCGCCTTGGCGATGCCGTCCAGGATCTTGCCGAAGCCGGCCTGCGTGCTCAGCGCGCGGTCGTCCAGCAGCACCGGGCCCGGCGTCGGAATTCGGGGGGAGGCGTGGCGGCGCCGGCCGGCCTTGAAGAACGGAACTTCGGCGAGAAAGGCGCGAAGGCCGTCGGGGTCCTCGACCCCAGCCAACAGGTCCCACTCCTCGCCCTCGGCCACGCCCATCCGGGCCTGCCACGCCTCCATCTGCGCGGCGGTCATCAGGCCGGCATGGTTGTCCTTGTGGCCCGCCAACGGCGTGCCCCAGCCCTTGACGGTATAGGCCAGGAAACAGACTGGACGGTCATGGTCCACCGCATCGAACGCCTCGGTCAGCGTCGCGACGCAGTGGCCGCCGAGATTCTCCATCAGCGCGGCCAGATCGTCGTCGGAGCGTCGGTCGATCAGCGCCGTCGCATCGCCCTGATCGCCGATGTCGTCCATCAACCGGCGCCGCCAGGCCGCGCCGCCCTGGAACGTGAGCGCCGAGAAGAGATCGTTCGGCGCTCCGTCGATCCAGGCGCGCAGGGCCTCGCCGCCCGGCTCCTGGAACGCGGCGCGCTGCAGGCGACCGTATTTCAGGCGGCGCACCTCCCAGCCATAAGCCTCGAAGATCTTTTCCAGTCGTTCCCACAGCCCTTCGTGCACGATGCCGTCCAGGCTTTGTCGATTGTAGTCGATCACCCACCAGCAGTTGCGCAGGTCGTGCTTCCAACCCTCCTGCAGGCATTCGTAGATGTTGCCCTCGTCCAGCTCCGCATCGCCGATCAGCGCCACCATTCGACCCAGCGTGCGCCCCGCATCCCGCGCCGCGACGTAGTCCTGCACAAGCGAGGCGAACGCGGTGATGGCCACGCCCAGCCCGACGGAGCCGGTGGAGAAATCCACGTCGTCCACGTCCTTGGTGCGCGAGGGATAGGACTGCGCCCCGCCCCAGGCGCGGAACCCCTCGAGCTTCTCGCGGGTCTGGTTCCCCATCAGGTACTGAATCGCGTGAAACACCGGCGAGGCATGGGGCTTCACCGCAACCCGATCCTCCGGCCGCAGGGCGTGGAAGTAGAGCGCGGTCAGGATCTGCACCATCGACGCCGAAGAGGCCTGGTGCCCGCCGACCTTCACCTCGTCCTTCTCGCGCAGGGCGTTGGCATGGTGGATCATCCAGCAGGCAAGCCACAGCACGCGCTTCTGGATCGTCTCCAGCGTTTCGATCCGATCCATGCGCCCCGGCCCTCCCTCGCGAGGCCCGGCGCGACGGCGCGCGACGACCCCCTTCATGCACAGTCGCGGGAGGGTAGCGGCGCGCTCGCGCGAAGTCCTTGCGAAATGCGGCGCATGGCCTAGCCTCGGCGCAGGAAACCCGCGCCAGGAGAAAGCTGTGTGACGGAAACCCGCGTCCTCGACGGCATCGACCGCCGCATCCTGCGTGTTCTGCAACGTGACGGGCGCATCTCCTTGCAGGAGCTGGGAGAGCGCGTGGGCCTCAGCGCGACGCCCGTCGCGCGCCGGCTGCGGGCGTTGGAGGCGGCGGGCGTGATCCGAGGTTATGCGGCGCTGATCGACGAGGCGGCGCTCGGCTATGCGGTCAGCGTCTTCGTCTCGGTGCGGCTGGACCGGCAAGTGGACGACGCGCTGGCGCGGTTCGAAGCGACGGTGACCGGCTTCGACGAGGTGGTGGATTGCTGGCTGATGACCGGCGCGCGCGACTACCTGCTGCGCATCGCCTGCGAGGATTTGGAGGCGTTCGAACGATTTCTGACCTCGCGCCTCACCCGGGCGCCGGGCGTTGCGGGGATCGAAAGCTCCATCCCCCTGCGGCGGGTCAAAGGCGCGGCGTCGCGAGGCGCCTGAACGCGAAACGGCCGCCCCGGAGGACGGCCGTTTCGATTGGAGCGGGCGATGAGATTCGAACTCACGACCCCAACCTTGGCAAGGTTGTGCTCTACCCCTGAGCTACGCCCGCATCCTTGGGTGACGGGCGACGTACCGAGATTCGCGACGCGGCGCAAGAGGCCGCGCCGGGCCTCGGCCTCGGATCAGCGCCCTGTGCCGCGCAGCACCACCAGCACCGTCTTGAAGATCACGCGCAGATCCGTGGCGAAGCTGATGTCGCGCGCATACCTGGCGTCATGCACCGCACGCGCCGCAAAGCTGGCGTCGTTGCGGTCGCCCACCTGCCAATAGCCCGACAGGCCCGGACGCAGGCCGTAATAGCTGCGGCCGTGATACAGGTGCTGCTGTTCGGGCGTGAACGGGCGCGGGCCGACGAAGCTCATGTCGCCGCGCAGGATGTTCCAGACCTGCGGCAATTCGTCGAGCGAGGTGGCGCGCAGCATTGCGCCGAAGGCGGTGATGCGCGGGTCCTGGCGCAGCTTTTGCGCCTCGTTCCACTCGGCGCGCGCGTCCGGGTCGCCCGACAGATGCCGTTCCAACTGGGCGTCGGCGTCGACGCACATGGTGCGGATCTTCCAGCAGGTGAACCGCCGGCCGCCCTTGCCCACGCGCGGATGGCCGAAGAAGGCCGGCCCGCCGTCGCGCCGCACGATCACCGCCAGCACGGCCACCGTCAGGCCCACGAAGGGCGCGGCGATCAGGGCCAGGACGACGTCCAGAACGCGTTTGCCCCGGCGCGCGTAGAGGCCCGGCTCCGCCGGGTTCACGTCGTCGGACGCATAGTCCACGGGAGATCCCGCCTGAGTTTCAGCAGCTTGGTGATACACCGGATAGCTCCCCACACCGGTCCCGCATACGCAGCGCGGGAGGAGAGGACCCTCAGGGACGACTTCGCCCCAGGCCCTCGGTTACGCACGTTCGTACACCCCCGTCGACGAGCGACGCTCCACACGTTTGAAAAGTCCCATGAAAACCGATTCAACTCAATGCGTTTCTCGGGCGTCGCCGCGACGTTACGACCCGCCCGCGGGCGACGCGGATCGCACCCGCCGCGTGTGCGGCGCCATGGCCACGCCCAAGGGCAAAGCGGCGATGCAGTGGACGCGTCGGGGCGTTTCTGCTGGATTGCCGTCAGGATTCGGGGCACTCCGCCTTAAACCTCCAGATCAAGTTCGGGAGACGGGACCTTGACGAACTTCATCTTTTCGCTCTTTGCGATCCTCCTCGCCACGGCCGCCGCCGCGCAGACCGACGATCCCGTCCAGCCGTTGAGCGAGACGCCCGACGCCGAGCTGGACGGTTCGATCATCGAAGGCGCGACCGTCGCCGATCCGCTCGCCGCGGAGGACGTCAACTTGTCCGAAGACCTGGACGAGGGCGGAGAGCCGGACTTCTACACCATCCGCGACGGCGACACGCTGACCATTTCGGTGCTCGAGGATCCCAACCTGACCCGCACCGTGCTGGTCCGTCCGGACGGCCGCATCTCGCTGCCCATCGCCGGCTCGGTCTTCGTGCGCGGCGTCTCGCCGGAGGATCTGGAGGTCATCCTGCAGGAACGGTATTCGCGCGGCTTCCAGATCACGCCGACCGTGACGGTCTCCATCCGCGGCCTCTCCGGCGCGCCCATCGGCGGCGGCCCGGGGCGGGAGCCGACGCGCTACTTCCTGCTGGGCAGCGTCAACCGCCGCGGCCCCGTGCAGGTGTTCGAGGACGTCACCATCCTCGAAGCGCTGATGCTGGTGGGCGGACCCAACCAGTTCGCCGCGTCCGACCGCATCCAGATCCGCCGCATGGCGGAGGACGGATCGGAGGAGATCTTTCTCTTCAACTGGGACGCGCTCGAAGACGGCGACCCCATCGAGGGAAACATCACCATCGAAGAGGGCGACATCATCTACGTGCCCGAGCGCGGGCTGTTCGACTGATCCCGCGCCGCCGCCGCATCCGCATCCCATGACGCCGAAAGGCTTCCCGCCCCGATGAGACGCGCCGCCCGCCTCAGCACGCGATCGGCCCTGGCGCTGGCGACCGCCGCGCCATGGCTCGTCGCGCCGGCGGCGGCGCCCTGGCTCGTCGCGCCGGCGGCGGCGGGCGATCAGAGCCTGTCGATGACGCTGACGGAACGCCTGTTCGCGGATTCCAACGTGCAGCTGGAGGAGGGCGACGGCTTCAGCTTCGGCGCGCTCACCTCGCTGGGCGTCAGCTACGGCAACCGCCTGCCGACCTCCGCGCTCTCGCTCAGCACCGGGTTCAGCTACAACTTCTTTTCCAACGAGGCGAACGACAACCTCGACGGCCTGTTCCCTCGGCTCAGCGGCAGCTACGTGGTCAATCGCCCCTCGCGCAGCTTCCGCGTCAACTTCAGCGGATCGGTCACGCCGGTGGATTTCTTCACCACCACCGGCATCCTGCTGGTCCCGGAGGAGCCGGACGACCGCACCGGCAACGAGGACGACGACGACGACCCGGACGAGCCCGACACGCCGGTAGACGAGGACGGCGACGGCATCCCCGACGATCAGGCCGGCGATGACGACGACCCGGACGACGGCTCCGACGACGGCGGCGATGCGCCCGACCCCGTGGTCGTCGCCTCCACCGAGCAGAACGAGGGTCTGCGCGTGTCGCTCAGCACGGGCGTCGGCTACAACGAGCGCATCAACTCCATCGAAAGCTACTCGCTCAGCGCCAGCGCCTCGCGCGTCGAGTTCTTCAACGACAACGGCGAGTTCACGCCCAGCAGCACCTTCGGCTTCGGGGCCGGCTACAATCGCCAGTTCACCAACAAGATCACCGGCGGCGGCAGCCTGTCGGGCAGCTACTTCCAGGCCGACGACGAGACCAACCGCCAGTCGATCTCGGTCTCGGCGGGGCCGAGCCTGTCGTGGCGACGCACGCCGATCGAGTCCTACAGCTTCTCGCTGGGTCCCGCCTACACCGTCACGACCTTCGACACGCAGGTCGCAGGCGGCGGCCGCATCAGCGAGCGGGAGGAAAGCCTCTCGCTGCGCGGGTCGGCGGGCATAACCTATTCGCCCGCCGGCGGCAGCTACACCGCCTCCATCACGCAAGGCGTGACGCCGGCGGACGAGGGCGTGCTCGTCAACCAGACCAGCCTGAACCTGGGCGTCACCCAGCGGGTTTCGGCCACCTCGACCGCCAGCGCCGGCCTGTCGTCGACCTTCCGCACGGCCCTGCAGGACAGCGAGGCCGGCGATTTCGAGGACGACGTCTTCAGCACCGCCCGGGCCGGCTTCAGCCAGACGATCAATCGGCGCAGCTCCGGCAGCGTATCCACCTTCGCCCAGATCGACGACGACGGCGGCTTCGACGAGGTCACCACCGGCGTTTCGGTCGGCTACAGCCATCGCCTGACGGAGCGCGTTACCGCCAATCTCAGCTACACCTTCCGGCTGGAGCGGACGCAGAACGAGGACCTGACCTCGCACCGCGTCGGCCTGACCTTCAGCCGCGGCTTCACCATCATTCCCTGAGCGCGGCCGCCGCGCGCCCGCCTCACCAGCGCCGCCGCCGCGCGCCCGACCCCTCAGCGCCGCCGCCGCGCGGCCGATGGAGCCCGCCCATGCAGATCGAGCATCTCGGCCCGCCCGGCCTCGTTTTGGTCACGCCGCCCCGTTTCGGCGATTCCCGCGGCTGGTTTTCCGAAACGTGGAACGCCAGGCGCATGCGCGAGGCGGGGATCGACCTGCATTTCGTGCAGGACAACCATTCGCGCAGCGCCGAGGCGGGGACCCTGCGCGGCCTGCACTACCAGGATCCGCCCTATGCGCAGGCCAAGCTGCTGCGATGCACCCGCGGCGCCATCTGGGACGTCGCCGTGGACATTCGCCGCGCCTCGCCCGCTTGCGGGCAATGGCGCGGGGTGCGGCTCGACTCGGAAACCGGCGCGCAGCTTCTGGTGCCGCGCGGCTTCCTGCACGGGTTCCTGACGCTCACGCCGGACGCCGAGGTTCAGTACAAGGTGGACGGCTTCTATTCCCGCGACCATGACCGCGGCGTCGCCTGGGACGATCCGGACCTCGGCATCGAGTGGCCGCTGGCCGACGCCGGCGTCGACGCGCCCATCCTGTCGGAAAAGGATGCCGCCCAACCCCGTTTGAAAGACATCGACAACCTCTTCGAGTATTAGAGCGCGACTCGTTCACGTTCCGAGCGCTCTGGGGGAGGGCCCGCGTCCATGAAGATCCTCGTGACCGGAGGGGCCGGCTTCATCGGCTCGGCCGTGATCCGCCGCCTGATCCGCGAGACGGATTGCGCCGTCGTCAACGTCGACAAGCTGACCTACGCCGCCACGCCCGAAGCGTTGGAGGAGGCGGCGGACAGCCCGCGCCACGCCCTGGTGCAGGCCGACATCGCCGATGCCGCCGCCATGGCGGAGGCTTTCGCCCGGCACGACCCGGACGCGGTGATGCATCTGGCGGCCGAGAGCCACGTGGACCGTTCCATCGACGGACCTGCGGATTTCATCCGCACCAACGTCGTCGGCACCTTCACCCTGCTCGAGGCCGCGCGCGCCCATTGGGACAAGCTGCCGGGGTCCCGCAAGTCGGCGTTCCGCTTCCACCACGTCTCCACCGACGAGGTGTTCGGCACGCTGGGCCCGGCGGATCCGGCGTTTTCGGAGACCACGCCCTACGCGCCCAACTCGCCCTACTCCGCCTCCAAGGCCGGATCGGACCACCTGGTGCGCGCCTGGGGGGAGACCTACGGACTGCCGGTGGTCGCCTCCAACTGCTCCAACAACTACGGGCCGTGGCAGTTTCCGGAAAAGCTGATCCCCGTCATGGCCATCGCGGCCATGGAAGGCCGACCCATGCCGGTCTACGGCAAGGGCGAGAACGTGCGCGACTGGCTGCATGTGGAGGATCACGCCCGCGCCCTGACGCTGGTCCTGGAGAAGGGCCGCCTGGGCGAGAGCTACAATATCGGCGGCGATGCGGAGCGGACGAACATGCAGGTGGTGCGCGCGATCTGCGCCCACATGGATGTCGCCGCCCCGGCCGACGCGCCCCACGACGCGCTGATCGAGCATGTGACCGACCGCCCCGGTCACGACATGCGCTACGCCATCGACGCCTCCAAGATCGCGGCGGAGCTGGGCTGGACCCCGCAGGAAACCTTCGAAAGCGGCCTCGACGGCACGCTGCGCTGGTATCGCGCGAACGACGGCTGGTGGCGCGCCATCCGCGACGGCCGTTACGACGGTCGCCGCCTGGGCGTGAAGGCCGCCTCGTGAGCGACCTGCTCGTCATCGGCGCCGGCGGCCAGCTCTCCACCTCGCTGGCGGAGGCGCGGCCCGACATTCCCTGTTGGGGCCTCGACCGGATCGACCTGACCCGCCCGGCCGAGGCGGAGGAGGCCGTCGCCGCCTCCGGCGCCAAGGTGGTGATCAACGCCGCCGCCTACACCGCGGTCGACAAGGCCGAAGAGGACGAGGCGACCGCGCATCGGATCAATGCCGACGGGCCGGCGGCGCTCGCCCGCGCCTGCGCGCGCCTCGGCGCCGCGCTGATCCATGTCTCGACCGACTATGTCTTCGACGGAACCAAGTCGGGCGAATACGTCGAAACCGATCCCGTCGCGCCGTTGGGCGCCTATGGC
>JBCBYE010000716.1:0-2263 GCA_039816075.1 Pseudomonadota bacterium
CGGCGCCGTGGAGGGGCGGCCCCTGGGCGGCGCGGCGGCGGCGCTGGCGGAGGGGACGGCGCTGCACCGCGCCCAGGTCTCCGTCTGCCTTCCCGGATATCCGAAGGCCGAGCCGGGCGAGAGCGCGGCGCGCGCCCGCTTTCGTCGCGACCGGGCCGGCGCGCATGTGGACGGGCTGCTGCCCCTGGGCGGCGATCCCGGCCGGCGCGCGGCGGCGGAGCGGCATCTGTGGCTGCTGGGCCTGCCGTTGACCTCGGCGCCCGAAGGCGCCGCGCCTCTGGTGGTCTGGGACGGGTCGGAGCGGATCATGGGGCCGGCCCTGCGCGCCGCCCTGGCCGGGCGCGCGCCCGAGCGCTGGGCGACGTTCGACATCGGTCCGGCCTACCGCGCGGCCCGGGCCGAGGCGTTCGCGCGCTGTCCTCGGCGAGAGCTGGCCGGACGGCCGGGCGAGGCCTGGCTCGTGCATCGGTTCGCCCTGCATGGCGTGGCCCCCTGGCGGGCGGGGCCGGCGGCGCCCCGCGCGGTGGCCTATTTCCGGCCGGCGGCGGAGGATCCCCTGGCCTGGCTGGAGGCCCCTTGAGCGCCGCGGCGCCCGGCCCCGGCGGCGGCGGCCCCGGCGCAGCGAGGGGCGGGCGCCGGCGGCGCGCAGCTGCGGCTCTCGGCTCGGCAGGTCCGCCATGATCTCGCGCCGCTCTTCAGGCGACAGGCTGGGCCAGGCGGCGATTTCCATGCCCGTGCGCAGGCAGCCGATGCACAGCTTGGCGCCCGGATGGATCACGCAGACGCTCACGCAGGGGCTCTCGGGCTCGTCCCGCCGCCAGACCGGGGCGCCCTGGGCGCCGTCGCCGCCATCGCTCATCATTCGGCTCCTTCGCGCGCGATCACCGACAGCCGGTCCAGCGCGCCTTGCAGGATATAGGCGGCGGCGACCGCGTCGATAACCTCCGCCCGCCGCGCGCGGGAGGCGTCGGCCTCCAGCAGCGCACGTTCCGCCGCCACGGTGCTCAGCCGCTCGTCCCACAGCAGGATCGGCCGCGGATCGAGACGCGAGAGGTTGCGGGCGAAGGCGCGGGCGGACTGGGCGCGCGGCCCCTCCTCGCCCGACATCGACACCGGCAGCCCGATGACCCAGCCGGCGAGGCGCCGCTCTCCGATCAGCGCCTTCACGCGCGCCACGTCGGCGCCGAACTTCTTGCGCCGCACGGTTTCCAGCGGCGTCGCCACGGTGCGCATCCCGTCCGACACCGCAAGGCCGATGGTCTTGGTTCCCAGGTCCAGCCCGGCCAGCTGATCGCCGGCGCGCAGGCGCGGGGCCAGCGCCTCGGCGCTCAGGATCTCGGCCGGGGGGGCGGTCATGGACGCCTCACTGCGCGGTCACGTCGACGCCGGCGCCCGCGGCGATCTCGCGCAGGCGGTCGACCACCTGCGGCGCCTCGGCGAAGGCGCGGGCGGCGTCGGACCAGATGCGCGCGGCGTCCTGCGGGCGGCCGAGCACGCCGTAGGCGTTGATCAGGCGCGCCCATTCCTCGGGCCCGCCGCCCTCGGTCGCCAGCCGATCCTCCAGCCGGGCGACCATGCCCTCGATCATCTCCCGGCGGTCTTCGGGGGCCAGCTCCTGCGCATCCTGCATCTGCTCGCGCGTGGGACCCGGCGCCTCCTGCACCTCGCCTTCGCCGGCCGCGCGGGCCAGATCGCCGATCTGCGCCTCGATCGCCGCGCGCCAGGGGGCGTCGTCCGGCCCCTCGTCCAGCAGGCCGCGCCAGAGGTTCAGCGCGATGCCGTACTGCCCGGTCTGCGCCATGGCGAGCCCGGCGTAATAGCGGCCGATCTGATGCGTGGGCGCGTCGCGAAGGGCCACGGCGATGCGCGACTCCGCCTCGGGCGAGACGTAGCCGTCGACCAGGAGGATCATCGCCTCGGCCGCGCTCACCAGATCGTCGGGCGTGGCGGCGTCGCCCTGCACGGCGAGGATCTCCTCATGCACGTCGCGCGCCTCGTCGAGATTGGCGAGCGTGGCCGACAATCCCCATACGGGCACACCCGGGCGCAAGGCTGTGAGCCGCGCGAGGCAGAGCTCGAGCTGCACGCCCCGCTTGTTACCCATGAGCTCATGCCACTCATCGACGACGACGGCCTCGAGGTTTCGGAACAGCTTGCCGCCATCGGCGTAACTCAGCAGCACCGACAGGCTTTCGGGAGTGGTGACCAGCGCCTCGGGCGGTTTTGTTCGTTGACGTTGCTTTTGTGACTGGGCGGTATCGCC
>JBCBYE010000417.1:0-4421 GCA_039816075.1 Pseudomonadota bacterium
ACTCTCGCGGGCGCAGATGGAGCGCGACATCCTAAAAAAAGCCGCGCTCATCTTCGGAGCGGCCAGCCGGTGAAGCACCGGTTCGTGGATGAGCACCGCCACCTCTGGCCGGTTCGCACGATCTGCCGCGTTCTCGGCGTGTCGCCGAGCAGCTACTACGCCTGGCGTCGGCGGCCGGAGAGCGGGCGCGCCGTCGCGAACCGCGTGCTGCTGGCCGAGATCCGGGCGATCCACGCCGAGAGCGGCGGGGCCTATGGTGCGCCGCGCGTGCACGCGTATCTGCGCGCCCACGGCCGGCGCGTCGGCCGCCACCGGATCGCGCGGCTGATGCGCCGGGCGGGCCTGCGCGGCCTGGCGGCGATCCCCCGCGGGGTGCGCACGACGGACAGCCGGCACGGTCACCCGATCGCACCGAACAGGCTGCGACGGAACTTCACGGCGGCGCCGAACCAGGTCTGGCTCGCCGACCTGACCTACGTCCGGACCGGCGAGGGCTGGCTGTTCCTGGCGGCGTTGATCGACATGCACACCCGCAAGGTCGTCGGCTGGGCGGTCCGCGACACCTTGCACGCCGGCATCGCCCTCGAGGCGCTGGAGATGGCCATCGAGCGGCAGCGACCCGCTCCAGGGCTCGTTCATCACAGCGACAGGGGCGTGCAATACGCAGCGGACGCCTACCGTCAGGCCCTGGCCGCCGCAGGGATCACGCCGTCGATGAGCCGGCAGGGGAACTGCCTCGACAACGCGCCCATGGAGAGCTTCTTCCACACGCTTAAGATCGAGCGCGTCCATCACCGCGTCTACGCCACCAGAGCCGAGGCGCGTCGCGACCTCTTCGCCTACATCGAGGGCTTCTACAATTCCCGCCGCCTGCATTCCGGGATAGGCTACCGTTCACCGGCCGACATGGAGCGAATGGCGGCCTGACCCCGTCCACTTTTCCGGGGCAGGATCAGCCTTCTCCTCGGGCGTCATGGGGCCCTTGATGCGGACCCGCCCCTCTTGGAGATCGATCACGACGTCGTCGGGGTGGGGCAGGGGCTCGGGCCCCTCGATTCCCATCCGCCGACGACGTTCGAGTTCGCGGTCCCATTCGACCTTGTACTCGATGGCCGTCTGCAGCCACTCGTCGTGCTGTCGCCTGTTGGTCCTTTCGACTGCGGCGAGCAAGGCGGTGAAGAGCTCCTGCGCCCGGGCCCGACCCTTGGCGGCGTTGACCGCGAGCGAGCGGACGACGGCCTGCGCCATGGGCACGGTGACGGTGCGGTCGACGTCGCGCACGTCGATGGTGCGGTAGGCCTCGTCGAGGAGGATCTCCTTGAGGCGCTCCTCGTGCAGGGCAGGGCGCTTGTTCTTCGAGCCTTTCGGCCGCCCCCCGGGGGCGCCCGAGACGCCGGGCCGGAAGCGGGTCTCCTTGGGCGGCTTGCTGTAGCCGACCTCGTAGCCGCCGGCGTCAGGCAGGCCGCGGCGCAGCGCCTTGCGGTCGGTCTCGTCGCTCATTCCGCCGCCTTCCGCCAGGCGGGCGCCGTCCATCCGCAGACGACATGCTCGGCGTCGTCCTTGGCGAAGGCCTCCCAACGCGCGAGGATGCGGTCGCAGTAGACGGGGTCGAGCTCGCAAAGGAACGCCCGCCGCCCTGTCTTCTCGGCTGCGGTCAGGGTGGAGCCTGAGCCGCCGAAGAG
The DNA here is from genome assembly GCA_039816075.1 of Pseudomonadota bacterium. GTDB lineage: Bacteria > Pseudomonadota > Alphaproteobacteria > Rhodobacterales > Rhodobacteraceae > Albimonas. The sequence goes on from JBCBYE010000417.1 coordinate 1,683, forward strand.
ATCGAGCACGATCTCGCCGCGGCCCGAGACGTCCTTGATGGCGTCGGCGATCATCTGCACCGGTTTGACCGTCGGATGCAGCGCCAGCTCCTGCATGCGCCCCGCCCGCAGGGTGTTCACGCCGCGGTACTCCCAGACGTTGGTCCGGTGGCGGCCGTGCTGGCCAAGCTCGAAGGCGTTGACGTGCGGCGCGGTCCCGACCTGGAAGGCGAAGACCAGCTCGTGGCGGGAGCGGTAGAAGGTCCCCATTCCGCCGTTGTCCTTGGCCCAGACGATCAGGTTCTTGAGCGCGTCGTAGACTGCCTCGCCGGCCGCCAGCATCTCGGCCATGTGCCGCCAGTCCATGCACACGAAGTGGATGGCGCCGTCGAGGCTGGCGTCGCGCAGGTTGCGGCAGGCGCGCTCGAGGAAGGCGGTGAACTCCGTGCGGCTCATCTCGCCCGAGGCCATTGCGAACTCTCGGCGCCTGATCTTTCCGCCGCCGCCGACATGACCGTCGATCGGCATGTTGTAGGGCGGATCGGTGAAGACCATGCGGGCCCGCTCGCCGTCCAAAAGCAGATCCACCATGGCCGGGTCCAACGCGTCGCCGCAGACAAGTCGGTGGCGGCCAAGACGCCAGACGTCGCCGGGCCGGCAACGCGGGGGCGCGTCGGCGACGAGGACGTCGTCCGCCGGATCGCCGGGCTCCTCCGGCGCCTGCCCCTCGATCAGCCCGTCGACCTCCGGGATGGAGAAGCCGGTGACGGAGACGTCGAAGTCGAGATCCATCGACATCAGCGCGCCGAGCTCCTCGGCCAGCAGCGCGTCGTCCCAGCCGGCATTGAGCGCCAGCTTGTTGTCGGCGAGCACGTAGGCGCGCTTCTGCTCCGGAGTCATGTCCGATAGGCGCCGGGAGGGGACCGTCTCCATCCCAAGCAGCTTGGCGGCCTCGACCCGACCGTGCCCCGCGAGGATCGTCAGGTCCTCGTCGATCAGCACCGGGTCGGTGAAGCCGAACGCCTCGATGCTGCCGGCGATCTGGCGCAGCTGCTTCTTCGAATGGGTGCGCGCGTTGCGCGCCCAGGGCTTCAGCCGGTCGGGCGGTAGCCAGCGGATGTGTTCGTCGTGACGTGCCATGTCGGCCTCCGGCTCAAGAGCCTGCGCGACAGGAGCGGAGAGTCCCTTCAGCAGGTCGCCGACGCAGTCGGCGTCTCCAATGCTCATGTCTGGGAGCTGGAGAAGGGGCGCAGCGCAAACCCTTCCTTCGACCTCGTGCGCCGGCTGGCGCGGCACTACGCGGTCTCGCCCGAAGTGCTGCTCGGCGACGCGGCGGTGCCCGGCGACGAGGACCTGCAGCTGGAGCGTCTGCACCGCGACATCGGCGAGCTCTCGCCTCGCGACCGCGACGTGGTCGAGGACATGGTCCGCGCTCTCAAGGCGCGGGGAGGTGCGGACCGAGGCGGGTCCGCTGGAGCTTGACCGGATCGATCTGGCCGACATCGACGACCCGGAACGTCTCGCGCAGGCGCTGCACCGGCAGCTCGGCGCGACCGACGCCCCTGTTCCGGTCGTCGAGATCGCGCGGGCCCTCGACATCGTCGACGTCCGGCTGCATCCGCTTGACGGGTTGGAGGGGGCGCTCGTCACGGATGCCGTCCGAAGCTACGGCGTGATCGCCGCCAACACGTCGCGCGGTAGCCGGCGGGCGCGGTTCACGGTGGCGCACGAGCTGGGTCACTTTCTCATGGAGCGTCACCGGCCGACGACGGAGGACGGCTTCGCCTGCCGAGGTTCGGACATGCGCGAGACCCGTGCCGGGACCCGCCACCAACGGCAGGAGATGGAAGCCAACCGGTTCGCGATCTCGGCGCTGGCGCCGCCGCGCATGGTGGCGCCGTTCCTCCGCGAAGATCCGGACCTGGGCCGCGTCGGCGAGCTGGCGAAGACGCTCGACATCAGCCGCGAGGCAGCGGCGCGCCGCTATGTTGACCTACACGACCAGCTTCTCGCCGTGGTATGGTCGGTTGGCGGCGTCGTGAGGTATTCGGTTAGGAACGAGAGGTTCCCTTGGCTGGAAGTCTCCGGCGGCAACCGGCTTTCCGGGATCACGCCGGCCGCAAGCGCGGTCGCGCAGGGCCGCCGCGGAGTGACCCGCATGACGGAGACTTCGCCGGCCGCCTGGATCGGATCGCGCGAGGTCGAGCTCTTCGAGCAGACGCGCGTGGGGCGAGATGGCCATGCAAGCGACGCTGCTTTGGGCCGAGATGCCTGAGGGCGATGACCAAGGCGACGCTGACGCCGGCGTCGCGGAACTGGGCGGGCCGACGTTCGGTCCGCGCCGTCGCCGTTGAGAGGCTCCCTGTTCCGGCCTGTTCGGTTCCCTGTTCAAGTCTCCGGATTTCCCTGATCGTCCTAGAAACGTTCCCTGTTCCGACGCGCCGGTAAGCTACCGACAAGGTATTGGAATCACGACGCCATTCGGCAGCTGGATCGCCGATGCGCGCGCCGAAAGCGATCCATTTCCCTGTTGATTCCCTATAAAGCAGGGAAACCGCGGAGCATGGTCCGCCGCGGACTGCGTCGCCCACCACTTCCTCATCCTGCACCTCCGGTTTGAAGCGCGAAGACCGCGGGCGCCATGGTTTCAATGGCTTGGCGGTGGCGCCGGGTCGTTCTGCGCGCTTCGCGGGGGCACACCGCCGGGACGCCGCGGGTTTCGGGCGCCGCGTCTCCGTTCGCGGTTTCGCGTGACCCCAG
>JBCBYE010000523.1:0-3604 GCA_039816075.1 Pseudomonadota bacterium
ACATTCATTAATCATACATGTTTCACCGTAACTGTGTATGTGGGTGAGGCATGCGTACGCTTCGCGTTCTGGCCGCGGCAACGCTGGCCTGCGTTTTGGGAACCGCCGTGGTGGAGGCGGCGACGGCCGCCTTCGGCTTCAAAGGCGGCCGAAACGGCATAGGCTTCATGAAGGCGGGCAGCGACGGCGGGCTCTCGGCCACGGTCTCGGCCATGGCGTTCCGCGTGACGGCGGACGGCGAGCGCAGCGTCGAGGCCCGCAAGATCGCCCGTTCCAAACGCGGCTGGGGCGTGGTGGGCCGGGCGGACAAGCGACGCATGGGCACCCGCGACGCCCGCAAATCTGGCGGCGATCTGGTGCGCGAGGCGATCCGGTTCGATTTCTCGCGCGACATCCATGCGGTGTCCGGCCTTGTGTTCGAGCACAAGGGCCGGCGCGAGAGCTTCGAGATCCTGGACGAAAACAACCGGCGCATCGGCGACATCATCCGCGTGAACGGCGGCGGGCGGAAGAGCACGGCGCAGCGTTTCTTTCAGGTCGCCATCGAGGCGCCGACCTCGTCGATCATCATCCGCCATCGCAACAAGCGGGGCAGCGGCATCCGCATCCGCCGCCTGGTGGTGCAGACCATGCCGCTGCCCGGCGGCGCGTTCGGCCTGATCTCCGCCCTCGCGCTGGCGGCCGGCGCGCGCGGACTGATGCGTCGGCGGCGCGTGCGGACGCCCGGGCCGGCCAAGGGCGGAAGATGCGGCGAGACCGCGCTTTTCCGCTGGCCGGCGCGGACGGCATGTCCCAGCTTGCCGTGAATTAACCGAGACTTCAGGGGATCTTCATGCGCCTTTCCGCCCTTCTGCTCGCCGCCGCGCTGGCCGCGGCCGCCGCGCCGGCCCTGGCCGTGACCGCCACGTTCGATTTCACGGGCGGCCCCAACGGGTCCGCCTTCACGGTGCTCAGCAACCAGGCGGGCGCGGCGAGCGTCGACGTGACCGCCTCCGCCTTCGTGCGATCGGCGGCCGGCGTGAACAGCGTGGAGGTCCGCGACGTCGCGCGATCCGACAACGGATGGGGCGTGGTCGGCAATCCGGACGCCAATCGCATGGGCTCCGACGACACGCGCGATCCGCTGGCGGCGACGGGCAGCCGCGTCCGCGAGGCGCTGACCTTTTCGTTTTCGTCAGACGTCACGTCGATCACCGGCATCGTGTTCGAACATCAGGACGGCGGCGAGCTGTTCGAGATCCTGGACGGCGACGGCGCGCGCATCGGCGACAGGATCCGCGTCTTGGGCGGCGGGGCCGCCAGCACGGTGCAGACCTTCGCGGCGCTCTCCATCGCGCCGCCGGCCTCGACGATCACGATCCGGCACCGCAACGCCGGCGGCAGCGGCATCCGCATCCAGCAGCTGACCGTGCAGCTGATCCCGGCCCCGGCCGGTCTGCTGGCCATCGCGTCGGCCTTCGCCGTCGCGGGCGGCCTGGGGGCCGCGCGGCGGCGACGCAGAGCCTGAGGGCCGCTCCGGCCCCGACGGTCCAACCGCACGAACCCGGGCGTCGGTCGCGTCGGATCGCCCGTGCTGCACCCGCGAGAAATGGGGTGGCGATCCAGCGGCGTTCATGTTAGTCAAACTGCAGATCAAATGCAGGGGGCATTCATGTCGATTTCCAAGGTTCTTGCCGCGGCTCTGTTTTCCGTCGGCCTCTCCGCGTCGCAGGCTCACGCCGTCACCACCACCTTCGATTTTCTGTTCGACGGTCCGGACACGTCCGACACGCTCACGTTCAGCGGGGGCGGCATCGATCTGACCGTCCGGGGCTTCACGACGCCCGTCAGCACCGGCGTCGCCGCCGCGACCGCCATCGAGCAGAGGGCCGTGGGACTGGGCGTGGTCAGCAGTCCTGACGGTGATCGCGTCGGCACCAGCGGCAACGGCGGCGCGAACGAGGTGAACGAGTCGCTGGAATTCTCGTTCAACCCCTCCGTGACCTTCATCAGCGGGTTCGTCGTGGAGACCGCCGGGGGCAACGAGAACTTCGACGTTCTCGACAGTTCCGGCTCCGTGCTCGAATCCTTCACCGTCTCCGGCGACCCCGGCTCGACGGTTCAGGCCTTCGCGCTGACGACGCCGGCGCTCGGCGACACCTTCACGATCAAGCATGAAGGCGGCTCCGGCATCTTCGTGCGCTCCATCACGGTGGAGGCCATTCCCGGTCCGCTCGGCATCGTCGGCCTCGTCTCCGCCTTCGCGCTCGCCGCCGGCGTGGCGGCGCGCCGTCGCGCGGCGGCCGCCTGACGACCTGACGCCTTCGACGACCAGCCCAAGCGCGCGGCCTTGCCGCGCGCTTTTGCGTTGCGCCCTGCCGTTGACGTCGGGCGGAGGCCGGCGTATCGCCCGGCTGCCTTCAACCCGACGCTCAGGAGCCACAAGCGCATGACCGACGTCCGCGACGCCGCCCTCGCCTCCAAGGCCTGGCCGTTCGAGGAGGCTCGCAAACTGCTCAAGCGCGTGGAAAAGGGGCCGGCCAAGGACCATGTGCTGTTCGAGACGGGCTACGGCCCCTCGGGCCTGCCGCATATCGGCACCTTCGGCGAGGTGGCGCGCACGACCATGGTGCGCCGCGCCTTCGAGGCGATCAGCGACATTCCCACCCGTCTGATCTGCTTCTCGGACGACATGGACGGCCTGCGCAAGGCGCCCGGCAACGTGCCCAACCGCCAGATGCTCGAAGAGGATCTGCACCTGCCGCTGACCGTGGTCCGCGATCCGTTCGGCACCCATGACAGCTTCGGCGCCCACAACAACGCTCGGCTGAACGCGTTCCTCGACGGGTTCGGGTTCGAGTACGAGTTCGCGTCGTCCACCGAATACTACCGCTCCGGCCGCTTCGACGAGATGCTGCTGATCGCGCTGGACCGCTTCGACAGGATCATGGAGATCATGCTCCCGACCCTGGGGGAGGAGCGGCGCGCGACCTACTCCCCCTTCCTGCCGGTCAGCCCCAAGACGGGCCATGTCCTGCAGGTTCCGACGCTGGAGCGGAACGTGAGCGCCGGGACCATCGTCTACGAAGAGCCCGACGGCGAGCGCCTCGAAGTTCCGGTGACGGGCGGCCATGTCAAAATGCAGTGGAAGCCGGACTGGGCGATGCGCTGGGCCGCGCTCGGCGTCGACTATGAGATGTCGGGCAAGGACCTGATCGACTCGGTGACGCAGGCGACGAAGATCTGCCGCGCGCTGGGGCGGCCCTCGCCCGAGACCTACACCTACGAGCTGTTCCTCGACGGCGAAGGCCAGAAAATCTCCAAGTCCAAGGGCAACGGGCTGAGCATCGAGGAGTGGCTGGAATACGCCACGCCCGAAAGCCTGTCTTACTTCATGTTTCAAAAGCCGCGCACGGCCAAGCGCCTGCATTGGGACGTGATCCCCAAGGCTATGGACGAATACGTGCAGCAGCTGCGCGCCTATCCGGCGCAGGACGCGGCCAAGCAGGCGGCCAATCCGATCCGCCACATCCATCGCGGGCAGGCGCCGGCGGACGACATGGTGGTCAGCTACTCGATGCTGCTGAACCTCGCCTCGGCGGCCGGGGCGGCGGACGCGGAAACG
>JBCBYE010000104.1:0-9590 GCA_039816075.1 Pseudomonadota bacterium
CGCGGCGCCCGGGGCTCGACGTGGCGCTTCGGCAGGGTCCGGACGCGGCGTCCGATCAACCGCGGCGAGACGCGGTCAGCCTGCGGACACGGCCCGTCGCCAGGCCTTGGCGGCGCCCATGGCGGCCAGGGCCTGGGCGCGGGTCAGCAGGCGAAAGAGGGGGCCCTCGACGGTTTCGTCCGGCATCTCGGTGATCAGGACCACCGGGAACGGCCCGCGCGGACGGGGGCCGATCTCCTCGATCACCGGAACGTCGCCGATGCGCGTCAAAGGGGCCTCGGGCGCCACGGCGCGGAAACGGGCGATCTGCGCGCGGTTGAAGGCGCGCAGCTCCGCGTCGCCGTTCAGCGCGGCGGCGGCGCCGCGCAGGGCGGCGCGGCCCGGCCCGGTCCAGCCGGCCTCCGCCCGCAGGATCAGAAAGACGCCGCGGGGCAGCGACCAATCCTCGAACCCGCGCGGCAGCCAGCCGGTGAACGGCCGCGCCCATTCATGGGCCGGATAGCCGTGCAGGCTGATCTGCAGCGCCGCGCCGGTGGCCTCGGCCAGATGGGCGCGGATCCGCGCCTCGCCGTCGTCGCGCCAGGCGATGTCGGCGCCGGTGGCCGCGTAGCGCGCGGCATGGTGCATCCAGCGCGGCTGCGCGGCCCTCAGCGCTTCGTAGAGCGCCCAGCCGTCGGGGTTTTCCAGGGGCGCCACGCCGAAGGGCATGTCCCGCTCCGCCAGGCGGCGCGCCGCCGCCAGCGCGCCGACGACGCCGGTGGGCTCGTTGCCGTGCTGACCGCCGGTGATCGCCACGGCGGCGCCGCGTCCGCGCAGGGCGCGGGCCTCCACCGCCCGGCCCTGGGCGGAGCGGACGCGCGCCAGCGGCAGGCCGCCCAGCGCCTCCAGCGTCGCGGTCACGTCCGCGGCGGCGGGCGCGCGGGTCCAGGTTTCCGGCGGGGAGACCTTCGCCGCCGCGCCGCGGCGCCCGGCGCTGCGCGGGGACGCGTCGCGGCGCAGCCAGCCGGACCCGTCGCCGCCGGCGCGCGCGCCGCTCGTCGCCTCGGGCGCCGTGGCGGTGACGGAGACCTGGCTGCGCCGGGCCAGCATGACCTCCGGCACGATGGCGCCGGGCGCCAGGCTGCGGTCGTCCGGCGCCAGGCCGGCGGCGGCGCGGAACACCTCCAGCGCGCCGAAATAGAGCTCCTCGTGCAGCGCCTCGCCCAGGCCGCGGCCCAGGCCGCCGCCCGCCGCGATCTCCTCCCAATCGCTGTCCAGGCGCAGGGCGAGCGCGCCGAAATGCGGGCCCGGGCCGAAGGCGCCGGCCTCCTGCAAGGTCTCCAGCGCCGAGAACAGCGCCGTTTCCGCCGGCGTCTCCCAGGGTTCGTCCCCGTCCCAGCCGTCGCTGCCCGCGCGGGCCCAGCGCCGCCAGCCGCAGGCGCCCAGCGCCTCTCCGCCGCCGCCGGGCAGCGGCCGCGGGCGCACGGGCGACAGCGCCTCGGCCGTGGACGCGCGCCGACGGCGCCGCAGAATGGACGCCTCGAACCGCGCGAGTCCGCCGCGGCGCAGCGCGGCCGCGCCCTCGACGGGGCCGACCCGCGCCCGAACGCCCGGCGGCAACGGGTAGAGCTCCCTCAGAAACCGTCCCGGATGCGGGCCCGGCGCGGCGGGCGCGGTGATCCGCGCCGAATCGCCCGGCCCCCAGGCGGGGCCCAGCGCCTCGACCAGCATCTCCCGCGCCGCCTTCCAGGCCGGGCGCACGCGCCCCGCGACGCCGGCCTCGCGCAGCAGCGCCTCCGCCGCAAGGCGCCGCGCCTGGGGCTCGAACGCCCAGATCTCGACCCGGCCGCCGGGGCCGGCGAGCTCCGCCACGCGCTCCGCCTCCGCCTCCACGCCGCCGGTCGCGGCCTTGGCCAGCGCCAGTCTCGCCCGGACGCGCCGCGCTTCGAACCTGCTCATCACCCTCACCTCGTCGCGCCGACCTCCGCCTCGCCGGCTTGCGGCATCATGCATCCTGACTTACGTCTGGAATCCTAACGCGGCGCCATGCCGCGGAGGTTGACGTGACATCGGCGCAGGACACATCGGCGGGGCGAACGGACGGGCGACGCGCGGCGGCGGGTCCGCGCGCGCAGCCCCGGGCCGCCGCCGGGCCCGGCCCGCGCTACGCCGCGCTGGACCTGGGCACCAACAACTGCAGGCTTTTGGTGGCGGAGCCGGAGGGCGACGGGTTCCGCATCCTCGACGCATTCTCGCGCAACGTGCGCCTGGGCGAAGGCGTCGAAGCGCGCGGCGAGCTGTCGCGGGGCGCCATGAACCGCACGCTGGAGGCGCTGCGCATCTGCGCCGCCAAGATCCGCCGCCACGACGTCTCCCGCGCCCGAATCGTCGCCACGGAGGCCTGCCGCCGCGCCGCCAACGGCCGCGCCTTCCTGCGCCGGGTGCGGCGCGAGACCGGCCTCGACATGGAGATCATCACGCCCGAGCAGGAGGCGCGCCTGGCGCTGGCCGGCTGCGCGCCGCTGCTGGACGAGGCGGCGGAGCATCTGATGGTCTTCGACATCGGCGGCGGCTCGACCGAGCTGATCTGGATCGACCTGTCCGGCGCCTCGCCGGAGGAGCGGCAGGACCTGCTGATGGCGCTGGCCCCCGGCCGCGGCGGGCCCGACCGGTCGGAGCTGCGCCGCGCGGCGCGCTCGCGCATCCTCGACTGGATCTCCGCCCCCGTGGGGGTGGCGACGCTGCATGACCGCTACGCCGACGTGGCGGGCGACCGGGAACGCTACGCCCTGATGGCCTGCCATTTCGAGGAGCATATCGCAGGGTTCCTGCCCTACGAGGACGCCGGGGCGCAGGCGCATCTGCCGCGCCTGCAGATCATCGGCGCCTCGGGCACGGTGACCACGCTGGGCGCGCTGCGGCTGGGACTGGCGAAATACGACCGGGCGCAGGTGGACGGCATGTGGCTGGAGCGGACCGCGGCCGACCGCATCGTCTCCAGCCTGATCAGCCTGGGGCGCGAGGGGCGCCGCGCCCATCCCGGCGTTGGCCCGGATCGGGCGGAGCTGGTGATCGCCGGCGCCGCCATCCTGCAGACCATCCTGCGCCTGTGGCCGATCGAGCGGCTGCGCGTCGCCGATCGCGGCCTGCGCGAGGGCATGCTGCATTCCCTGATGTGGGCCGAGCGCCCCGGCCGCGTCTGAGGTCCCCGCGAATGGCAGGCGGCGCGAAAGGCCCCCGCAAGCCGGGGGGCAGGTCCGGCGGCGGCGCGTCCGGCGGGGGCGGGTCCGGCGGGGGCGCGTCCGGCGGGGGCGGCGGCGGCGGCAAGCCGGGCGGCGGCAAATCCGGCGCCTCGGGCCGCGGCGCGCGGGAGCTGAAGACCCGGGTGAAGACCGCCAAAGGCCGCCGGCTCAGCTCCACCCGCTGGCTGGAGCGCCAGCTCAACGATCCCTTCGTGCAGCGCGCCCGGCGCGAGGGCTTTCGCGGACGCGCGGCCTTCAAGCTGGAGGGGATCGACGACAAGCATCCCTTCCTCAGGCCCGGCATGTCGGTGGTGGATCTGGGCTGCGCGCCCGGCGGCTGGCTGCAGATCTGCGTGGATCGCGTCAACGCGCTCGGCCAGCGCAAGAACAAGCCGACCGGCCGCCTGCTGGGCGTCGATTTTCAGGAGGTGGATCCCCTGCCCGGCGCGGAGCTGCTGCAGCTCGACTTTCTCGACGAGGGCGCCGAGGCGGCGGTCAAGCAGGCCCTGGGCGGGCCGGCCGACGCGGTGCTGTCGGACATGGCCGCCGCCTCCTCCGGCCATCGGCAGACCGACCACCTGCGCATCATGGCGCTGGCCGAGGCGGCGGCGCATTTCGCCGCCGACGTCCTGCGCCCCGGCGGGGCGTTTCTGGCCAAGACGCTGCAGGGCGGCTCGGACCGCGACCTGCTGACCCTGCTCAAGACCCATTTCGCCCAGGTGCGCCACATCAAGCCCGCCGCCTCGCGCAAGGACAGCGCCGAGATGTTCGTGCTGGCCACGGGTTTTCGCGGCCGCGACGCCCCGGAGGATTGAGCGCGCGGCGCGGCGGGCTAGGGTGAGGGCCGCAATTCCTCAGTCGCCGCCGCGAAGGACCTCCCATGCCCGTCATCCCCCAGATCGCCGACCGCCTGCCCCATTGGACCGAGGTGCGCCGCGATCTGCACGCCCATCCCGAGATCGGCTTTCAGGAGGTGCGCACCGCCGGCGTCGTCGCCGCCAAGCTGCGCGAGATGGGCGTGGACGAGATCCACGAGGGCGTCGGCAAGACCGGCGTGGTGGGCATCATCGAGGGCGCCGGCGGGCCCGGCCGCTCCATCGGCCTGCGCGCCGACATGGATGCGCTGCCGATCGAGGAGGAGACGAACCTGCCCTGGCGCTCCACCACGCCGGGCGTCAGCCATGCCTGCGGCCATGACGGGCACACCACGATCCTGATGGCGACGGCGGAGCATCTGTGCGCGAACCGCGATTTCGCCGGCCGCGTGGTGCTGATCTTCCAGCCGGCGGAGGAGGGGCTGGGCGGCGCACGGGCGATGCTGGCCGACAAGCTCTTCGACCGCTTCCCCTGCGACGAGGTCTATGGCCTGCACAATTCCCCCTACACCGATGCGGGCGTCGTGGGGATCAAGCCGGGCGTGGCCATGGCGGGGGCGGATTTCTTCGACATCACGGTGCGCGGCGTGGGCAGCCACGGCGCCTCGCCCCAGCATTCCAAGGACCCGATCATGGCCGCCACGGCCATGGTGCAGGCGTTCCAGACCATCCGCTCGCGCAACGCGCCGCCGAACGAGGCGGCGGTGCTGTCGGTGACGCAGTTTCACTCCGGCGCCGCCTACAACGTGGTCCCGTCCGAGGCGGTGGTGGCGGGCACCTGCCGCTTCTTCACCGACGAGGCGCGCCAGCGCATGCGCGAGCGCATGACCACCATCGCCAAGGGCATCGCCGAGGCCTGGGAGATCGAGATCGACGTGGCCTTCCGCGACATCTTCACCGTGCTGGAGAACGACGCCGACCTGACCGAGAAGGTGGCCGAGATCGCGCGCGAGGTGACCGGCGACGCCAACGTGCTGATCCAGAAGGACGCCGTGACCGGGTCGGAGGATTTCGCCGACATGCTCAAGGCCGTGCCGGGCGCCTATTTCACCGTGGGCCACAAGGGCGAGGTGCCGCTGCACAATCCCGGCTTCGTCTTCGACGACGAATCGATCCCGCTGGCCGCCTCGATGATGGTGCGCGTCGCCGAGGCGCGCCTCGCCGCGGGATGAGCGCCGCGGCGGTTCTGCGGGGCGGGTGCCGCTGCGGCGCGGTCGCCTATGAGGTCGAGGACGCCTTCGGCTACGCCCTCGTCTGCCATTGCTCGCTCTGCCGCCGCGCCACCGGCGCGGCGGCCAAGCCCTTCGCGGGCATCGAGATCGAGAAGATCCGGCTCGTGCAAGGCGAGGACGCGACGCTGATCTACGGCGACGACCGCGCCCATGACGTTCTGTGCGGCCGCTGCGGATCGCTGCTCTACTCCGTGGTCCGCGACCACCGCTACGCCCACGTCACCCTGGGCACGCTGATCGATCCGCCGTCCATCCGCCCTCGCGCCCACATCTTCGTCGGCTCGAAGGCGCCCTGGGACGAGATCCGCGACGATCTCCCCCAGCATGCGGAAGGGCTCTAGCGCCCCCGGATCCGCGGATCGAGCGCGTCGCGCAGGCCGTCGCCGATGTAGTTCACCGACAGAACCGTCAGGCTGATCGCGACGCCCGGCCAGAACACCCGCTCCGGCGTCAGGGTCATGAAGTTCGCGCCGTCGAAGAGCAGGCGGCCCCAGGTCGGGAAATCCGAGGGAAAGCCGAGGCCCAGAAAGCTCAGCGCGCTTTCGGTGATGATCGCGTTCGCCACCCCCAGCGTGGCCGAGACCATGATCGGCGACAGCACGTTGGGAAAGATGTGCCGCGTGATGATCTTCCACCCCGGCGTGCCGACCGAGCGCGCCGCCAGCACGAATTCCCGCTCCTTGAGCGCCAGAACGTCGCCGCGCACGATGCGCGCGGTCTGCATCCAGCTGGTGATGCCGATCACGAACACGATCAGCAGGAAGATGCCCGTCTCCGGCCCGAAGGCCGCGCGCAGCGTGTCGCGGAACAGCATGATGATGACCAGCAGCAGCGGCAGCAGCGGCAGCGCCAGAAACAGGTCGGTGAAGCGCATCAACGGCCCGTCGAGCCGCCGGTAGTAGCCTGCCAGTACGCCGATCAGCGCGCCCAGGAACAGCGACAGCAGCATCGCCGTCACCCCCACCGCAAGGCTCGTGCGTCCGCCCGCCAGCACCTGGGCGAACATGTCCCGCCCCAGATTGTCGGTGCCCATGGGATGCTTCAGGCTCATCCCCTCGTTGCGGGCGCGAATGTCGAGGAACCCGGGATCGATGGTGTGGATGTAGGGCCCGATCAGCACCGCCAGGATGATGAAGAGGAACACCGCCGAGCCCGCGACCGCCCCCCGGTGATGGGTGAACTGGGTCCACACGTCGCCCCAGAGCGAGCTTTCCCGGCGCCGTTCCGCCGCCGCGACGGGCGCCGCGCTTGCCTCAGTCATAGCGGATCCTCGGGTCCAGGATGCCGTAGAGCAGATCGGCGATCAGATTGAAGAAGACGATCAGAACGGCGAAGATGAAGGTCAGCGTCTGCACCGTGGGGATGTCGGCCCCCTGGATGGCGCCGATCAGCAGCTGGCCCAGCCCGTTCACGCGAAAGATCTGCTCGGTGATGATGGCCCCGCCGAAGATCTGCGGCACGCCCAGCGCCAGCACCGTGACCACCGGGATCATGGAGTTGCGCAGCACGTGGATCAGCACCACCGCCTGCTCCCGCATCCCCTTGGCGCGCGCCGTGCGCACGTAGTCCTGGTTGAGGTTGTCGAGCATGCTGGCGCGCATGAAACGGCTGATCTGCGCGGCGTTGAACAGGCCCAGCACCATGGTCGGCATGATCATCTGCTTGATCTGCTGGCCGAAGGCGCTCCACGAATCCACCACCAGCGTGGTGTCGTAGATCGAGGGCAGCCAGCCCAGCCAGACCGAGAAGATGACGATGAACAGCAGCCCGGTGAAGAAGGTGGGGATGGAAAAGCCCACCATGGAGAACAGCGTGCCGAACTGGTCGAACCACGAATACTGCCAGTAGGCCGACAGCACGCCGATGGGCACCGCGATGACGATGCCGACCACGTAGCTCATGCCCACCACCCACAGGGTCTGGGGCATGCGCTGCGCGATCAGGTCCACCACCGGAGAGCGCGTCTGCCAGCTGAGCACGCGCGGCCGGTCCGGGTCGCCCAGGGTCCAGCCGGTCCACTGCTCCACCAGGTTCAGCGGCTCGTTCACGAAGAACTGCACGCACCACTTGAAGTAGCGGATGTGGAAGGGCTCCCCGAGGCCGAGCGACAGGCGGATCTTCTCGCGCACCTCGGGCGGAATGGTCAGGGGCAGCTGGCCCGTGGGATCGCTCGGCGCGAGGTCGAGGATCGCGAAGATGATGAAGCTTATGACCAGAAGCGTCGGCACGGCGAAGGCCAGACGTCGGAGCGTGTAGGTCAGCATGCGGCGTCTCGGGACATGAGCTTGGGGGGGAACGGTCCGGCCGGCGAGGTCTTCGCCGACCGGAGGGGCTTGGCGCCGCCCTGGACCCCGATCCGGGGCCTCCTCCGCGTCGAACCGGGCGCCCGGCCTCGGCGGAGGAGGCCCCGGATCAGGTCCGGGGCGGGACGGCGCCGGAGGCCGCCCGAGGGAAGATCACGGGCGGACCCTCACGCGCGCGACGTCGCCGGCGAAACGTCGCCGGCGAAGCGTCACTGGGCGCGGCCCCAGTCGGCGATGTTCCACAGCTCCGAGTCCCACTCGTTCATGACCACCCCGGTCAGCGAGTTGGCATGGGCCGACACGCCGCCGCGGTGGATCAGCGGAATGATGGCGCCGGACTGGATCACCATGTCGTTCATGCGCTTGGCGAGCTCGGCGCGCTTTTCCAGCTCGGCGGTCTCGGACATCTCCTTGACCAGGGCGTCGTACTCTTCGCTCTGGAAGCGGGGGATGTTGTTGCCGAGCCAGCCGTTGGCCGGGCTGGGAATGTCGTCGGACTTCCAGCTGGCCATGTACGTCTCGGGGTCGGTGCCGTCGAAGCTGTTGGTGAACATCTCCAGGTCCGCGTAGAACTTCTGGAAGGTGTCCGGGCTCGCCGGGTCGCCGCCGAAGAAGACCGACGCGTCGAGGTTGCGCAGCTCCGTCTCGACGCCGATCTCGGCCCACATCTGCTTCAGCAGCGCCTGCGTGCCCTGACGGACCGAGTTGGTGGAGGTCTGGAAGAGCACCGAAAGCCGGTCGCCGTTCGGGCTGACCCGCACGCCGTCGCCGCCCATCGTGTAGCCCGCCTCATCGAGCAGCGCGTTGGCCGCGTCGATGTCCTGGGTCTTGCACCAGTCGTTGGCGGTGGAGTTGTAGATGGCCGGGTTGGGCAGCACGTTGCAGGTCACCTGCCCCGCGGCGCCGTAGCCGGCGATCACCAGGATCTCGCGGTCGATGGCGAGCGACAGCGCCTTGGTCACGGCCGGATCCGCCAGGAACGGGTGGGCGCCGCCCTCCAGCGTGGAGCGCTTGTCGCCCAAGCTCGGATCGGGGTTGGTGAAGTTGGTGTGGATGCGCTCCACCGACGTGCCGAAGGCCGAGATCACCTCGCCGCGGCCGGCGGCGGCCATCTGGCTGAGGATCTCCGGCTCCACCTGCAGGTTCCAGGCGTAGTCGAACTCGCCCGTCTCGAGGACCGAGCGCGCGGCGGAGGCCGCGTCGCCGCCGCCTTTGAACAGCACCGTCGCGAAGGCCGGCTTGGCCGGATCGCGGTAGTTGGGGTTGGCGGCGAAGGTCACGACGTCGTTGGGCTTGAAGTCGGTGACGGTGAAGGGGCCGGTGCCGACGGGGGCGAAGTTCTCATCGGTGCATTCGGGCGCCTTGATGCCCATGCACTCCGCGAACTGCGCCTTCTGGATGATCGGCGACTGGGCGCCGACGAAGGGGCCGTAGGGGAACGGCTTGGGCTTGGAGAAGGTGATCTTGACCGTCTGCGCGTCGACCGCCTCGACCGACTCCACGTCGTTGAACGAGGCGAGCTGCTGGCAGCCGCCGGTGGGGTCCATGCAGTATTCGGCGGTGAACACCACGTCCTCGGCGGTCATCGGCGTGCCGTCGGACCACAGGATGCCCTCGCTGAGGGTCCAGGTGATCGACGTCAGATCCTCGCTGACGCCGCCGTTGGCGAGCGTGGGGATCTCGTCGACCAGCCAGGGCACCATCGCGCCGGTCTCGTCGTAGCGGGCCAGCGGCTCGATCACGAGCGAGCTGCTCTCCACGTCCTTGGTGCCGCCCGACAGGAACGGGTTCAGGATCGAGGGGGCCTGCCAGTAGATGATGTTGACCTGCCCGGCGGAGCCGCGCTCGGCGGCGGCCGGGGCGGCCAGCACGGCCAGCGCCGCGGCGCCGGTCATCAGCTTGGTGAGGGTCGTCATGGGGTCTTGGTCTCCCTGTTGGTGAGCTGGCCCGGGCCGCGTC
>JBCBYE010000783.1:0-1960 GCA_039816075.1 Pseudomonadota bacterium
CCGTCTCCTTCTCAATCCCGCTCCGGCTGGCTAGCATCGCGCCATGACCGACCCAAGCGGCTTTCCACTCGACGATCTGATCGCGCTGCGGCGCGATCTGCACGCCCATCCCGAGCTTGGCTTCGAGGAACGGCGCACCGCCGCGCTGGTGGCCGAACGTCTGCGCGCCTTGGGCTTGGAGGTGGCGGAGGGCGTGGGCGAAACCGGCGTGGTCGCAACGCTGGGACGCCGCGGCCGCGCCGTCGGCCTGCGCGCGGACATGGACGCTCTGGCGATGGAGGAAACCTCCGGCAGGCCCTGGGCGTCGTCCAAGCCGGGGCGCATGCATGCCTGCGGCCATGACGGGCACACGGTGATGCTGCTGGGCGCGGCGGCGCGCCTTGCCGCGAACCCGCCGCCGGAAGGCGTGGTGCGCTTCATCTTCCAGCCGGCCGAGGAAGGGCGCGGCGGCGCGCGGCGCATGGAGGCGGACGGGTTTCGGCAACGCTTTCCCTGCGATCTTGTCTTCGGTCTGCACAACATGCCGGGCCTTGCGCCGGATGAGATGGCGGTGGTCGCGGGGCCGCAGCTCGCCTCCTCCGACAGTTGGCGCGTCACGTTGGCGGGCGTCGGGACCCATGGGGCCAAGCCGCACCTGGGGCGCGACGCCGTGACGGCGGCGGGCCAGTTCCTGACCGCGCTGCAGACCATCCCGGGGCGCGTGGTGGACCCGTTGCAGCCGGCGGTGGTCAGCGCCTGCTCCGTCCAGGCCGGCGATCCGGAGGCGTTGAACGTCATTCCGGCCGAGGTCCATATCGGCGGCACCGCTCGGGCCTACGCGCCCGGGGTCCGCGACCAGCTGGAGGAGGAGATCGGCCGCCTCGCCGCCGGCATCGCCGCCGCGGCGGGGGTCGAGGCGCGCTACGAGTTCATTCGCCGCATCCCGCCTGTGGTCAACGACCCGCAGGCGACGCGCATCGCCCTCGCCGCCGCGCAGGACGCGGCCGCGGGCGGCGTGCGCACGGCCTTTCCGCCGTCCACCGCCGGCGACGATTTCGCCGTGTTTCAGGAGGGCGCGCCAGGGGCCTATGTCTGGCTGGGCAACGGTCCGGCGGAGGACGGCGCGCTGCACCACAACCCCGGCTACGATTTCAACGACGCCGCGATCCCCACGGGCGTGGCGTTCTGGGAGGCTGTCGCCCGGCAGGCGCTGGCCGCCTAGCGGGGCAGGCCGTCGTCGAGGATGGGCGATGTCAGAAGCCGCTCCGCCAGCGGATCGGCGATCCCCAGATCGGTCTGGTGGGGCCCGGCGTTGCAGGCGAGCGTGGCGCCCACCAACGCCTTGAACGTCAGGTAGGGCGGCTGCCAGTCGACGATGGCGTCCATGGCCGCGCGAACGGCGGCGAAGGCGCGGGCCGTCTCGTCCAGCGTGCCGTCCGAGACGAGGCCGCAGATCGGCAGAGGCAGATGCGCCGTCACGCAGCCGCCTCGGACCGCCGCCATGCCCCCGCCCGAGGCGATCAGGGCGTTGGCCGCGGCGGCCATGTCGACCGGGTCGCCGCCGAAGACGGTCAGGTTGTGGCTGTCATGGCTGACCGTCGTGGCGAAGGCCCCGCGCCAGGTCCCCCAGCCGCCCAGAAAGCCGAGGCGCGGCGCCGCCGGGGCGCGGCCGTGCCGATGGATCACTGCGATGCGGGCGAGGTCCGACGGCGGGGCGACGCGGCCGCATTCCACGGGAACCTCCCTCTCGGCCCAACGGGTGAAGCGCGGTCGGTCGATGATCGCTATGCGGGCGCGGGGTCCTTCAGCCGAAACGTGGAAAACGTCGTCCGTCACCGTCGAGAGGACCGGACCGGCGGGCGGGCGCGCCGACGTCGCCGCCTCGAGCCTCACGGCGCGGCCGTCGCGCAGCACGGCGGCGGCCTCGAAGCGCTGCAGATCGCGAAACAGCGCCAGATCGGCCCGCCGCCCCGGCGCCACG
>JBCBYE010000326.1:0-5412 GCA_039816075.1 Pseudomonadota bacterium
CCGGAGAACCATGTTCAGACTGATGCGCGAGAGACCGGAGGACGAGGCGGAGGTCGAGTGGCTGCTCGACACCGCCTTCGCGCCCGGCCGCACCGCGCTGAGCAGCTATCGCCTGCGCGACGGCGGCGCGCCGGTGTCGGCGCTGTGCCTGGTGGCGCGGGACGATTTCGACGCGGTGGCCGGCGCCATCCGTTTCTGGCCCGTGCGCCTCGGCGATGCCGGCGCGCCCGGGCTGCTGCTGGGCCCCGTGGCCGTGCACCCGACGCGCCAGGGCGAGGGCCTGGGCGCGGTGCTGATCGGCGAGGGGCTGGACCGGGCGCGCGAGGCGGGCTGGACCCGCGTTCTTCTGGTCGGAGACGCGCCGTACTACGAGCGCTTCGGGTTCACGCGGGCGGCCGCGGCGCGGCTGACGATGCCGGCGCCGACCAATCCGGATCGGGTGCTGGGCATCGCGCTGGCGCCGGGCGCCCTGGACGGTCTGTCGGGCGAGGTGCGCCGCTGGGCCTGAGGACCCGCGGCGCGCCCCGGTCGCACGGATCGCACCGGCGGCGCCGATCAGTCCATCAGCAGCGACAGCCAGCTGCGGCGCCGGAGCGGCGCCCGGCGGCGCTTGTGCACGGGGGCGGTCATGGCGGCTTTCCAGAGGATCATCTGCGTCTGCATGGCGTTCGCCTTCTTGTTGCGTCGAGCGGCCGAGAAGCCCGGCCAAGCCGCGCAGCAAGCGGCCCCCGTCGCCGTTCGTCGCGCAAGATGACGATGCCTTCGGAGACGTGATTCCATCGTGACGGAATCGCGACGGCGTATGCACTTGTTTCAAATAACGAGTTTCGGACGATGACGGACCGAATGATCGTCGGGTCCCTGCCGCGGTTCCCCGGGCGGCGCCGGCCTTTGACGAGTCGCGACGCTCAGGACGGGCGGGCGGGCTCGACGCTGCGGAAGGTGGCGGAGGCGCGGGCGGCGGTCTCGCCGTCCGCCTCGATGCGCGCCTCGACGAAGCCAAGGACGCCCCCGGCACGGATCAGCACGGGCGAGACCTGAAGCCACTGGCCCAGCCGGCCCGCCGCCACGTAGTCCAGCGACAGGCTGACGGTGACGGCCGAAACGCCGTCGCGTCCCCGGGCCCGCAACGCCCCGACATAGGTCAGGCCCATGGCGTTGTCCGCCAGCGCGGCGATCACGCCGCCATGGGCGAACCCGCGGGAATTGCAGTGAGGCTCCGCCAGGCGCAGACCCAGCTGCAGCGCGCCCGCCTCATCGAGGCGCGACCACAACGGCTCCCACGGATCGGTGACGGGAGAGCGGCGGGCGTGCCGCTCGAACCCTTCAGGCGGGGCGGCGGCGGCGTCGCTCACCGCCCTTCGAGCCGCCAGGCGCCCACGGCCAGGCCCGCGGCCAGCACCAGCATCAGCCAGCCAGGCGCCAGCGGCGTCAGGGCCACGTCGCGCACCGCATAGGCCTCGCGCCGCGCCAGGCCCAGCCAGCCGCGGCCGGCCGCGGCGCGCCCCGGCCGCACGCGCCGCAGGTCTGGAATGCCGGCGGAGGCCATGATGACCGCGCCGCCGCGGGTGGTCTCGATCAGCGCCTCCAGCCCCGGCGCCGCGCCCACGGGATTTTCGAATTCCTTGGGCGCAGGCGGCCCCACGGCCGCCACGCCCTGCATCACTCCATCGGTGAGGGACCACAGCCCCGCCTCCTGCGCCTCGAACTCGGCGCTCCAACGGCCGGGGCCGGCGGGGACGAACTCCGTCTCGATCGTCTCGCCGGAGGGGGAGATGGCGGTCAAACGCGAGGGCTCCGTCTCCACCGAGCGGCGCAGGACCTGCACGCGGGCGCCGACGACCTCGGCGGTCAGCGCCTCCTCCTCCAGCTCCGGCTCCTTCATCAGCCAATGGGCGAGGCGGCGCAGCAGCTCCGCCTGCGGGCCGCCCCCCTCATAGCCGCGGGTCCACAGCCAGGCGTGGTCGGAGGCGAGCGCCGCCACCCGCCCCTCGCCCACGCGGTCGAGGATCAGCAGCGGCGCGTCCTGGGCGCCCGTCATCACGGTCTGCCCGGCCAGGGGCTCCATCTCGATGGTGCGGAACCAGCGGCCCCAGGTCGGGCCCTCGACGGTCGGATCGGCGGTCGGCCCCTCGTCGGTCAGGCCGGCGGTGACGGGATGGCGTTCGCCCAGGTCGGTGATCGCGGGCTGAAAGCCTTCTTCGAGGATGCGCGCGGTGGGGCGGCCCGGCAGCACGTCGCGCAGGGGCGTGCGGTAAAGGCTCTCGACGCCGGCGAACGCCGGGCCGGACGCCACCAGCACGGCGCCGCCGTCGCGCACGTAGCGCGAGACGTTGTCGATGTAGGCGTTCGGCAGCACCCCGCGGCGGCGATAGCGGTCGAAGATGATCAGGTCGAACTCGTCGACCTTCTGCATGAAGAGCTCGCGCGTGGGAAACGAGATCAGCGACAGCTCGAAGACCGGAACCCCGTCCTGCTTTTCAGGCGGGCGAAGAATGGTGAAGTGCACCAGGTCCACCGAGGGGTCGGCCTTGAGCAGGTTGCGCCACGTGCGCTCCCCCGCATGGGGCTCGCCCGAGACCAGCAGCACGCGCAGGCGGTCGCGCACGCCGTTGATGGTGAAGACGGCGGCGTTGTTGCGGTCCGTGAGCTCCCCGTCGAGCACGGGGGCGGAGAGCGACACCACGTTGGCGCCGCCATGGTCGATGGGCAGCGCCAGGCGCACCGGCCGGCCCACGGGCACGTCCGCCACCTGGGTCAGTTCGCCGTCCAGGCGCACCTCGACCCGCGCGGTGCTGCGCGCCTCCGGCGGCGCCTCGCCCAGCGCCTGGAGGCGGAAGACCACCTCCACCGTCTCGCCGACGATGCCGAAGGCCGGCGCGGTTTCGAGGGCGAGGCGGCGGTCCCACTCCCCCTCGCGTCCCGTCAGAACGGCGTGCAGCGGGGCGGGAAAGGCCTCGATCACGTCGAGATCATGGGCCTGACCGTCGGTGATCAGGATGGCGCCTGCCAGCCGGTCCGGCGCGACCTCCGCCGCGGCGCCCTGCAGGGCGGTCATCAGGCGGGTGCCTGCATCGGCGTCCTCCACCCGGCCGGACCCGCGGGCGACGCGGGCCGTGCGGATTTCCATGGGCGCGTCGGGATCGGCGGCCATGCGCTCCAGCGCCCGGGCGATCTCCGCCTCCGCCTCCGCGGCGCGGGCGTCGCGGCCGTCGATGGTCTGGCTGGCGCTTTCATCCACCACCAGCAGGGCGACGTCGGGCAGCGGATCGCGGATCTCCTGCCGCAGCGAAGGGTTGGCGAGCGCCAGCAGCAGCGCGCCGGCGGCCAGCGCCCGCAGCGCCCAGCCCCGGGCGCCGAAGACCAGCGCCAGGACCACGGCGATCAGCGACAGCGCGCCGAGCGCCGCCACGACCTCCCACGCCAGAAGGGGCGCGAAATCCACCGCCGCGTTCATGCCGCGCGCTCCCTCAATTGCCCAGCCGTTCCAGCAGGGCGGGCACGTGCACCTGGTCCGACTTGTAGGACCCCGTCAGCACGTACATCACCAGATTGACGCCGAAGCGGAACGCCATTTCCCGCTGCCGCGGCCCCACCGGGGCCAGGGGTCCGCCCTGATCGTCATAGGCCCAGGCGGCCGCCCAGTCGGCGCCGCCGATGATGACCGGCGTGACCCCGTCGTTGAGGTTGCGGAACGGCGCGCCCTCGATCTCGTCGGCGTCCATCGCCGCCTCCAGCCAGACCTCGCCGCCCGTCCAGCGGCCCGGAAAGTCCTGCAGCAGATAGAAGGTGCGGGTCAGCACATGGTCCGACGGCGCCGGTTCCAACGGCGGCAGGTCCAGCGCCGCGGCGAGGCGGCGCAACGCCCGCCCCTCGGCCGTGCCCGCCCCGAAACCCGAGGCGAGATGCGCGTCGCGGGTGTCGAAGACGATCATGCCGCCGGTGCGGGTGAAGGCGTTCAGGCGCGCATAGGCCGCGTCCGACGGCGTCGGCATGCTCTCGGACACGGGCCAGTAGAGCATGGGGTAGAAGGCCAGCTCGTCCGTCTCCAGGTTCACGCCGATGGGATCGGCGGGCTCCACCGCGGTTCGCGCGTTCAGCACGCGGCTGAGCGTGGCGAGGCCGGCGGCGGACATTCGGTCCACCTCCGCATCGCCGGTCAGCACGTAGGCGAGCACCGTGTCGTTGGTGGCGAGCAGCGCCTGCTCCTCCTCCGTCAGCCCCTGCGCAAGCGCCTCGCCCGGCATGCCCGCGCCCAGCGCGGCGGCGAGCGCCAGCGCAGCGGCCCCGCGTCGCGCGAAGCGCAGGCGCCCGGCGACGGCCAGCGCCGCCACCGCGTCGATCGCCAGCAGCAGCAGCGCGAGCGCCAGCAGCAGGCCCTTGAAGTCGCGCTCCACCGCGCGGGTCATCCCTTCCAGCCGCACGGCGGCCGGCCATTCGGCCTGGGTCAGCACGCCGTCCTCCCGCATCAGGTTGAAGGCGGCCGAGCGTTCGGCCGCGCGGTAAACGCCCGGGGGCGCGTCGGGACCCGGCGCGCCCTCGGCCAGTCGGGCGCCCGGCACTCCGGCGAGCCGGCCGGGATCGCCCGGCCGCCCGAACCCGTCCAGCACGGTGACCGGCGTCCAGGTCGCCTCCGCCAGCGCCGCGGCCGCCTGCGCGCCGCCCGACGAGGCGGCCAGCGCCAGACGCTCCAGCATCCGCACGAACAGGCCCGACAGCGGCAGCGACGACCATTCGGCGTTGGCCGTGACGTGGAAAAAGACCACGCGGCCCTGCCCCCGCTCCGCCGCGGTCACCAGAGGCGTGCCGTCGGCGAGGGCCGCGAGCGTGCGCGCCTCCAGATCCGGGCCGGGCTGGGCCAGCACCTGGCGGGTGATCTGCACGTCCTCCGGCGCCTCGATCCCGGCGAAGAGGCCGTCCTCGTCGAACGGCCGCAACGCCTGGGGGGCGCCCCAGCTCATGGCGCCGCCCACCGCGCGGCCGCCGGCCCGCAAACGCACCGGCATCAGCGGATCCTCGCCGTCGCCGGCGCCGCGGGCGCGCAGCGCTTCGGTCTCGGCCCGCGCGGTGCGGGGGCCGGCGAAGCGGACAAGCAGTCCGCCCTCCTCCATCCAGGCGGACAGCGCGTCGCGCCCGGCATCGGGGATCGTGCCCAGATCGGCCAGCACGATGGCGTCGGGCGCCGCCTCCAGCAGATCGGCGAGGTCGCCCTCGATCACCTCCGCCGTGGGCTCCAACGCCTTGCGCAGAAAATGCAGATGCGAGGTCAGCGGCCGGCTGCCCGCATCGTCCTCGCCCGAAATCAGGCCGACGCGCTTGCGGCGCACCGCGTCGTCGGCCAGCGCCACGCCGCCGGCGCTCACGCCCGAGGCGAGGGCGATGCGCTCCACCTGGTTGCGCAGCTCAAGCGGC
>JBCBYE010000343.1:0-5261 GCA_039816075.1 Pseudomonadota bacterium
CACGCGGCCCGACCGGACGGGCAGCACCCGCGATCCGGTGAAGGAGGCGAAGGCCGGCCCGTCGCGGACCAGCCCCCAGCGACGCATGAGGCGCGCGGTCATGGCCGGGGATCGGCGTTCGGCGAGGGGCCGCGCGGCGGCTCCCCGCAAGGCCGCCTCACATGGGCATCGGCATCCCGCCCGACAGCGCCAGGATCGACAGGCCCAGCGCCAGCGCGCCGCCCACGTCGATCATCACCAGGCTCAGCCGGCTGCCCTGCACCATGCTGACGGCCATGGTCTGTCCGTCCTCGTCGGCGCGCAGGGCCGCCTGCGTCGCGCGGTTCTCCGCATCGACGATCTGGCGCTGGATGGGCTCCGTCAGGATCACGTAGAGGCCGAGCGCCAGCAGCAGCAGGCCCAGCGGCGCCTCGCCGCCGTAATGGGCGATCTTCATCAGGCCCCAGACCGAAAGGCCGATGCCGCTGACCATCACCAGAAAGAAGCGCGCCGAATGGGTCCAGAGCGCCGAGAGCCATGCGGCCCCGTCGCCCGCCGCCTCGGCCCGCAGCTGCGTGGCCTGCCAGGCGCAGCGGCGCCACTGCACCAGGCTCCAGATCGCCTTGAGCGCCAGGACCAGCAGCAAGGCCTTGGCGATGGGATGCGTCCCGATGAGTTCGAAGATGTTGCCGATGTCCGCCATCTCGTTCCCTTTCGCTCCTTCGGATCGGGCCCCCGGGCGAGGCCCCGATGTCAGGCCGCGGCCTGCAGTTCCTTCACGACGCGCCGCCAGGTGTCGGCGTCCTGCGCGCCTTGCAGCACGTAGCGGCCGGCGATGAGAAAGGTGGGCACGCCGCTCACCCCCATCTCGCGGGCCTTGGCGTCCTCTTCCCGCACCTCCGCCGCGTCGGCGTCGGAGGCGAGCAGACGTCGCGTGGCCTCGGCGTCGAGCCCGGCGGCCTCCCCCACCTCGGCCAGCAGGTCGGGGTCCGAGATGTCGTCGCCGCGGCCGAAATAGCGCTCGAACAGCGCGTCGACCACGGCGGTCTGCGCGCGCACGCCGCCCGGCCCGGTCTCGCCGTTCTCCTGCCGCGCCCAGCGGATCAGGCGGTGGGCGTCGATGGTGTTGGGCGTGCGCGACATGCGCGAGAAATCCGCGTCGAGCCCGGAATCGGCGGCCGCCTGCTCCACCCGGCCATAGACCTCGCGCGCCCGTTCGGGGCCGCCGAACTTGGCCGAGAGATAGGCCTGACGGTCCATCCCCTCGCGCGGCATGTCGGGGTTCAGCTGGAAGGGCCGCCAATAGGGCTCGAACGGCGACGCTTCGCCCGCGGCCAGCGCGGCGTCGAGCTTGGTCTTGCCGATCCAGCACCACGGGCAGATGGGGTCGGAGATGATGTCGAGACTGATCATGGCGCACAACATAGTCGATCCGGCGGCGCAGCCCAAGGCGCGCCGGCCCACGCCGCCGTGACCGCCGCCCTTGCCGCCGCCATGACCGTCGCCGACGGGCGACGGGCGCGCGCGGTCCCTCTCGCCTCCGCCGCCGCGCTTGGGTAAGACGCGGGCGTCATGACCGAAGCGCCCCCTCCTTCGATCCTGCGCGCCGACGCCGAGGCGCCGCGCGAGCCGGCCGCGCCGCTGGACCTGGGCGCGCGGGTGCGCGAGCTGCGCCGCGCCAACGGCTGGACGCTGGAGGAGGCGGCCAAGCGCGCCGGCCTCGCCCGCTCCACCCTCTCGAAGGTGGAGAACGGGCAGATGTCCCCCACCTTCGACGCGGTGCAGAAGATGGCGCGCGGGCTCGGCATCTCCATGCCGCAGCTCTTCGCCCCGCCGCAGGACGCGCGGGCGCTCTCCCGCCGTTCGGTCACCCGCGACGGAGAGGGGCGTGTGCATCCCACCCCGACCTACGAGCATCGCCTGCTGGCGCCCGAGATCGCGCGCAAGCGGATGCTGCCCTACCGTACGGTGGTGCGGGCGCGCAGCCTCGACGATTTCGACGGTTGGGTGCGGCACGAGGGGGAGGAGTTCCTCTACGTGCTGGAGGGGCGCGTGCGGCTCTACACCGAGCACTACGAGCCGGTGGACCTGGCCCGCGGCGACGGCGCCTATTACGACGCCGCCATGGGTCACAACGTGACGAGCCTGTCCACGGAGGACGCGACGATTCTCTGGGTCACGTCGATGGATTGACCCGCCCGTCGCAGTCGTCCCGCGTCGCCGGGCCGGGCGCCGTCTCGCCCCGGACCTGATCCGGGGCCGCCTGCGGCGGGGCCGGGCGCGCCCTTAGACCAGGTTGAACATGCGGTCGAGCAGGCCGCGCAGCCAGGCGTGGGCGGCGGGCTGGTGGGCGTCGAAGCGCGCCTGCATGGTCTGGCGGTCCTGCGCGCCCTCCTTGGCGTGCATCTCGGCCCCCAGGCGCAGCCATTCGCCGAAGATGGGGCGCGTCGCCTCGGGATGGAACTGCAGGCCCAGGGCGGGGCCGATGCGAAAGGCCTGGTTGGGCCAGACGTCGCGCGTGGCCAACCGCTCCGCCCCCTGGGGCAGGTCGAAGCCCTGCAGGTTGCCGGCGAGCGCGGTCAGGCGCGGCGGCACCGGATTGTCCTCCGCCGGCAGGGCGGTGAGCTCGTAAACGCCCCAGGCGGCCTTTCCCTGCGGGTGAGGGGCGACCCGCGCGCCCAAAGCATCGGCCAGCATCTGGGCGCCCAGGCAGATGTTGAGGCTGGGCAGGCCGCGCGCCATGGCCTCGCGCTGCACCGCCTGTTCGGCGCGCATCCAGGGCAGATCGTCTGCGTCGGTGACCATCTGAATGCCGCCGAGCACGATCAGCCCCGCGGCGCCGTCCAGCGAGGGGACCGGCGCCCCCTCGAAGCAGCGGTGCACGCGCACCTCGGCCCCGCGCGCCGTCAGGTGCTGCTGGGCGACGTCCGGCTCGGCCGGGGCGGATTCGTGCTCGAAGACATGGATCAGGGTCATGACGGCCCATGTAGGCCGAAGGGCCGGGGCGATCAAAGGATCGAGAACGCGTCCGCCACCTCGTCCACCTGCACATCGAGCAGACGGACCGTCCAATCGTAGCCGAAGCCGCGGACCACGGCGGCGCTCAGCCCGTATTCCACCACCGTGTCCGCCCCGTCCTGCACCATGCGGGCGACGTCCACGCCGGAATTGCCGTCCTCGAAGGTCAGCGTCGGCCGGTCGAAGGTCATGCCGAAGCCGGTCATCTCCAGCCGATCGACGGCCCCGTCGAAATCAGTGACGACCGCTTCGCCCTCCAGCACCGTGCGTCGGTTCGGATGGATCACCCGGAAGACGTCGGCGCCCGCGCCCCCGGTCATGCGCGCCGAGCCGGTGGTGGTGGAGAGGACGTCGTCGCCGCCGCCGCCGAAAAGGAAGTCGTCGCCGTCCTGCGCCGCGAGGTCGTCGTCGCCCGCGCCGCCCTCCAGCCGGTCGTCGCCGTCCCCTCCGTCCAGCGAATCGTCGCCGCCGTCGCCGAAGAGCCGGTCGTCCCCGCCTTCGCCCAGGAGGGAATCGTCGTCCGCGCCGCCCTCGAGCCGGTCGCCGCCGCCGCCGCCGAGCATCGTGTCCTCTCCGGCGCCGCCGAAGGCGCGGTCGGCGGCCGCGCGATGGTCGTCCGTCTGAAAGCCGGCGCCGTCCATGAAGATGTTGTCGTCGCCGTCGCCGCCATAGGCGACGTCGGACCCGGCGCCGCCGCTCATGACGTCGTCGCCGCCGTCGCCGAGGAGGACGTCGTCGCCGCCGTCGCCGACCATGACGTCGTCGCCGCCGCCGCCTTCGGCGCGGTCGTCCCCGGCGCGGCCACGCAGGGAATCCTCGCCGCCGCCGCCGAACAGACGGTCGTTCCCCGCCTCGCCGGTCAGGGTGTCGTTCCCGGCGCGCCCTTCCAGCCGATCGGATCCGGCGCCGCCCGTCAGATCGTCGTCGCGCCCGGTTCCCAGCAGGGTCAGGCCCTGTCCGCCGGCTTCGAAGGTTTCGAAGCCCTTGAACGACCAGTCGGCGCCGTTGGCCTTCAGCTTGCCCTGGCCGAGGTCGATCCGCGCGTTCCGCAGGCCGGCGGCGTCGAGCGTGTCCTCGCCGCCGCCGCCTTCCAGCCGCCCTTTGCCCTTGAGCGCCCTGACCACGTCGTCGCCGGCGCCGCCCAGGGCGCGGTCGCGCCCCTCGGCGATCAGGCGGTCGTCGCCGGCGCCGCCCAGCAGGGCGTCCGCGCCCTTGCCGCCTGCGAGCTTGTCGTCGCCGGCGCCGCCCTCCAGCCGGTCCTTGCCGTCGCCGCCGCGCAGGTCGTCGTCGCCGTCCATGCCGCGCAGGCGGTCCTTGCCGTCCTTGCCGATCAGCGTGTCGCCGAGCGCGTTGCCCTGCAGGAAGTTCGCGGCGTCGCCGCCGATCAGGGTCCAGACCGCGTTTCCGGTCTTGACCACCGCCTCCTCGACGTTGACTCGGCCGAGATCGAAGCGATTGCGGTTGTTGAGCGTGATGAGGGACGGAGAGATCTCTCCGACCGCCACGGTGATGATCTTGGAGTTGTGGATTTCGACCCGGTCGCGGCCGGCGTTGCGCTCCTCGACGATGATGTCGCCGCGCATGCCGGGTTCGGACTTGCCGGAAAAGCAGATCAGACGGCCGTCAGGCCCGCGGTAGCATTGGCCCTGCGTGCCGAAGTTGAAGTAGTCGTAGTGCCACTTGTAGACGTCGTTCCCGCCGCGGCCGATCAGGATGTCCTGCGTCGTGGAGGCGCCATTCAACACGTCGCGCCCGGCCCCGCCCCGTTTGGTCGGCATTCGCCCCGTCCTTCAATCGCATCCCCCGGAGCGAAGGTTAGAAGGCCGGACCTGTGCTGCCGCTGAACGCGGGCGGCGACGCGGGCCCGGGGGGATCACGAAACGGTCAGGTCAGAGCGCGGTCCACCCGCCGTCGACGCTGATCGTGGTGCCGGTGATCTGGGCGGCGTCGTCGGAGCACAGGAAGGCGACGGTGCCGGCCAGCTGCTCGGTCGTGGCGAAGGCCTTCGAGGGCTGGCGATCGAGCAGGACCTCGCGGATCACCGTCTCGCGATCCATGCCGTATTTTTCCATCGTGTCGGGGATCTGCGATTCGACCAGCGGCGTCAGGACATAGCCCGGGCAGACGGCGTTGCAGGTGATCGGCTCCTCCGCCGTTTCCAGCGCCGTGACCTTGGAGAGGCCGACGACGCCGTGCTTGGCGGCCACATAGGCGGACTTGAAGGGCGAGGCGGTCAGCCCGTGGGCGGAGGCGATGTTGACCAC
>JBCBYE010000223.1:0-6718 GCA_039816075.1 Pseudomonadota bacterium
GTCGCCGCGCCATGGGCGAGAAACGCGTCGACCGCCCCATCCCAGGCCTGGGCGGCGGCGGGCGGCAGGGCGGCGGCGGACGTGTCGGTCGCATCGAACATCTGCGGGCGGGCTCCTGGCGATCTGCGTGACCTCGGGGGGGACGTCGTCGCGACGTCGCCGCCCTGCCGCCCGCCGCCGCCCAGGCCTGGGATGGGGCGGTCGACGCGTTTCTCGCCCATGGCGCGGCGACGCCGACGCGGCTGGCCGAAACGCTGGCGGCCGCGCCCGGCTTCGCCCTGGGCCATGCGGCGCAGGGCCTGATGATGGTCATGCTGGGCCGCAAGGAGCTGGCGCCCGCCGCCCGCGGCGCCCTCGACCGGGCCCGCGCCGCGCAGGCGCAGGGCGGCGGCTGCGGCCTGTCGAGCGCCTATCTGGCGGCGCTGGAGGACGTGGCCGACGGGCGCATGCGCCGCGGGGCCGATCGGCTGGACGCGGCGCTGGCCCTGCATCCGGGCGACGCGCTGACGCTGAAGATGGTGCATGGCCTGCGCTTCATGCTGGGCGATGCGCAGGGCATGCGCGCCTCGGTCGAGGCGGCGGCGCCGCATTTCGCCGAAGGAACGCGCCGCCGCGGCTATGCGCTGGGCTGCCTCGCCTTCGCGCGGGAGGAGACGGGCGACTACGCCGCCGCGGAAGCCGCAGGCCGCGCGGGGCTGGCGCTGGCGCCCGACGACGCCTGGGGCCTGCACGCGGTGGCCCATGTCATGGACATGACCGGCCGGGCCGAGGCCGGCGCCCGCTGGCTGGCCGAGCGGGAGGGCTGCTGGTCCCACTGCTCGAACTTCGGCTACCACGTGTGGTGGCATCTGGCGCTGTTCCTGATCGACCGGGGCGACTTCGAGGCGGCGCTGGCCCTCTATGACGACAAGGTGCGCCCGGAGCCCACGGACGATTTCCGCGACATCGCCAACGCCGCCTCGCTGCTGACGCGGCTGGAGCTGGAGGGCGTCGCCGTCGGCCAGCGGTGGGAGGCGCTGGGCGAGCTGTGCGCGACGCGCGTCGACGACGGCTGCGTGGTGTTCGCCGATCTGCACTATCTGCTGTCGCTGCAACGGTCCGGCCGCATGGCGGAGGCGGAGGCGCTGACCGCGCGGATCGCCCAGGACGCCCAGGGCTTCGACCACGATCAGCACGAGGTCTGCGCCCTGGCCGGCCTGCCCATGGCCCGCGGGCTGAACGCGTTTCGGCGCGGCGCCTGGCGCCGGTCCGCCCGCGCCCTGGCCGAGGCGCTGCCCCAGCTGCCGCGCATCGGCGGCAGCCATGCCCAGCGCGACGTGTTCGAGCGGCTGGCCGTGGAGGCGCATCTGCGCGCCGGCGATTGCGACGGGGCCGAGGCGCTGCTGGCCGCCCGCACCGCGCGCCGCGGGGCCGAGGACGGCTACACGGCGCGTCGGCGAGAGGCGGTGGCGGCGCGGAGGGTTGCGGATCGCGACGGCTCCGCAGTGGCCGCCGCATGAACGTCGCGCTAGGACGGTGAGGACATGACCCAGGCGACCGGATACGCCGCGGCCTCGGCCGCCGCGGGGGCGACGGCCGCGAAGAAGCCGAGGGACCTGCGCCTCGACTTCTTTCGCGGCATCGCGATGTTCATCATCCTGCTGGCGCATACGCCCGGCAACGCTTGGACGCTGTGGATCCCCGCGCGCTTCGGCTTTTCCGACGCCACCGAGATCTTCGTGTTCTGCTCCGGCATGGCCTCGGCGCTCGCCTTCGGCTCGGCGTTCCGCGACCACGGCTTCGGCGTGGGGTCTGGGCGCATCGCCTATCGGGTCTGGCAGGTCTACTGGTGCCATATCGGCATGTTCCTGGCGATCCTGGCGCTGCTGTGGACCGCGGATGCGCAGGGCTGGGGCGATACGGAGAAGGTCTATGTGGGCACGCTGCCGGTGGTGCCGTTCTTCGAGACGCCGGGCCCGGCGCTGATCGGTCTGCTGACGCTGACCTGGGTGCCGAACTACTTCGACATCCTGCCGATGTATCTGGTGATCCTGGCGCTGGTGCCGGCGGTGATGGCGGCGCATCGCGCGGGCGGCGTCGCCGGGGCCGCGGCGCTGGTCGGGGCCATGTGGCTGGCGACGCAGCTGGGCTGGGCCGATCTGCCCTCGCGCCCCTGGGCGCCCGAGATCCCGTGGTTCTTCAACCCCTTCGGCTGGCAGCTGGTGTTCTTCACCGGCTTCGCCTTCGGCATGGGCTGGATCCCGGCGCCGCCGGTCTCGCGCCGCCTGATCCTCGTCGCGGCGGCGGTGGTGCTGCTGACGATCCCCTTCGCCTGGTTCCAGATCCACGGCGCCCGCTACCTGCCCGATCCCTGGCTGCTGCATGACTGGATCGCCGACGGTCGGCAGGCCACGCAGCCGTTCTGGCGCAAGACGGAGCAGGGGATCTTCCGCTGGGCGCATTTCCTGGCGCTGGCCTATCTCGCCTGGGTCGCCGTGGGCCCGGGGGGCGAGAAGCTGCATCGCGGCTTTCAGGCCATCGGCGCGGCGCGCCCGGCCGTGCTGTGGGCCGCGGGCCTCTTCGCGGCGCTGACGATCCCCTACGCCTATCTCGAAGAGATCGCGGCGCTGTCCCCGGCGCTCGACGGCGCGTTCCTCCACCTTCTGGGCGAGGGGGCGGAGCGGGCCTTCGGCGTCTCCTTCCTGATCGCGACGCCGCGCCTGGGGCTGATCCAGCTTCTGCACCTGGTCGCGCTGCTGATCCTCGGCTGGGCGGCGATCGGCGCGGCGGGGCGGGCCTGGGTCGCCGGGCCGGGCTTTCTCGCCACGGTGCCGGTGATCCGCAAGGTCGGCACGCAGAGCCTGGCGGTGTTCCTGGTCTCCATGATCCTGGCGCGCGCCTCGGGCATGGCGCTGGACGTGATCGGGCGCAACATGTTCACCACCGGCGCGGTGAACCTCGCCGGCTTCGGCGTGCTGATCGCCACGGCCTACGGGGTGGGCTGGTTCCGCTCGCAACCTTGGCGGCGGCGCGTGGGCGCCCCGACGAGCGCGACCCAAGCCGCGACGGGGCCGGCGCGCCCCGACGGGGCGCGGGCCGAGATCGCCCCCGCCGAATGATCCGCGCCGAATGACCCCCGCCGAATGATCCGCGCCGAATGACCCCGACCCGCCCGCCTCACCCGCCTGTGACCGGCCGCCGCGAGCCTGAACCGCTTCGCCCGGGGATCGCCGCATCCTCGCCCGATTGCGCCGCTCCCATGGCCGTCGTCCCCGCCCCTGACCGTCGAGGCCGCCGCCCATGAACCGCATCGCCCGCATCGAGGCCGACCCCTGCCTGCCGACCCTGGCGGAGGCCGGCACCCTGGTCGTGGCCCAGCTGGGCCAGACGCTGGACGGCCGCATCGCCACGGTCACCGGGGCGTCGAAATACATCAACGGCGACCATGCGCTCGACCACCTGCACCAGCTGCGCGCGGAGGTGGACGCGGTGATCGTAGGCGTCGGCACGGTGCTGGCCGACGATCCGTCGCTGACCGTGCGGCGGGTGGACGGCAAGCATCCGGCGCGGGTGGTGATCGACCCCAACGGCCGCCTGCCCGCCGACTGGAAGGGGCTGAGCGACGGCGAGGCGCCGATCCTCGTGATCTCCCGCCCCGACCGCGCGCCGCCCGCCGGGGCCGCGCATCTGCCGCTTGAGCCGGGCGAGGACGGCTATGCGCCGCACGACATCGTCCACGCTCTCGCCGCCCGCGGCCTGGCGCGCGTGCTGGTGGAGGGCGGCGCCGACACGCTGGCCCGCTTCCTCGACGCGGGTGCGGTGGACCTGCTGCATGTGCTCGTGGCGCCGATGATCCTGGGCTCCGGCAAGGCGGGGTTCCGGCTTGCGCCGATCGAACGGCTCGACGAAGCTTTGCGCCCTCGGACGCAGGTGCGCGTGTTCGAGGACGGCGACGTCCTGTTCACCTGCGACATGCGCAGGAGCTGGAGGCGCGAATGACCTGGCCGGCCTTTCATCGGGCGATCCACTGGGCGGTCTTCGCCTGCGTTCTGGCGCTGATCCCCGTGGGCCTGATCATCGAGGGGTATGAGCGGGAGACGGTCGCCGCCGTCGACGCGGCGCTGGGCAAAGGCGCCTTCAACACCCTCTACGACCTGCATAAATCGCTGGGCCTGACGGTGCTGGCGCTGATGATCGTTCGCGTGATCTCTCGCGCCACGCGGCCGGCGCCGGCCTACGCGCCGCCGCTGCGGCCGTTCGAGAAGACGGTCAGCGGGCTGGTGCATCTGGGCCTTTACGCGCTGCTGTTCCTGGTGCCGATCGTGGGCTGGATCGGGGTCAGCGCCTATCCCGCGCCGGTGCCGGTGTTCTTCCTCTTCAACGCCAAGCTGCCGATGGAGGCGGACCGCGCCCTGTCGGAGCGGCTGCTGCACGACGTGCACGGCCCCCTGGCGATCCTGCTGCTGATCCTGGCGCTGGCCCATGTGGGCGCCGCGCTGAAGCACCGCTTCGTGGATCGCGACGGGGCGTGGGAGCGGATGGTTCCGCCCAAGAGCTGAGCGGGATTCAGGCGTCGGCGAGCGGCAGGGCGAGAAGGTCGCAGTGCCCGATCTCCGCCCGCGCCGCCATGCGCCGGGCGGCGCGCCAGCCGCTGAGGCGCGCATCGGTCAGGGCCCCGGTTTCGGCGACCGCCTGGGCGGCGCCGTCGCTGAGGGCCTCGATCAACGCCCGGTCTTTTTCCGTTAGGATCCATGGGCTTGGGGCCGCCGTGACGCGCCGCGCGCCGCCCAGCGCCGCGGCCAGCGCCGCCGGCGCGTCGCCGCCCAGCGCCGGGCCGAAGCCCTTGTCGCGGCGCATGTGGGCGCGGAACGCGTCCTGCGCCTCGCCGTCGTCGGGCGGGGCGGGCGTCCAGGTCTCGCGGCCGTCATAGGTCAGCGCGGCATGAACCGCGGCGCCCGGCGGCAGGGCGGCGGCGAAACGATCGAGCCATGCGGCGGAGACCAGGTCGAAAAAGGCGGAGGCGGCGACCAGATCCGCCCCTGCGAGGACGTCTTCGAGGTCCCGGGAGAGGTCGGCCTGCCGGGTCCGGGCGCCGGTGCGCCGGGCGGCCTCGGCGAGGAGGGCCGGATCGTGGTCGACCAGGGTCCAATGGGCCCCGGGCAGATGCGCGGCGAGCGCCCGATGGGTGGCGCCGGCGCCGGCGCCGAGATCGACGATGCGAAGCGGTTCGCCGCCGGTCCGCTGCGCAGCCCAGTCCGCAAGGGCGGCGATCAGGGCCGCATCGCGGGCGGCGTCGTCGGCCGGGGCGCGCAGGTCAAGCCATTGAAGCGCAAAGGTCATTGAAGGCTCCGCAACAGATCGGCGAGGGTTCGGGCGGCGTCCTCCCAGCGGGCAAACCGCTCCGCCCGCGCCCGAGAGGCGGCGGCGAGCGGGGCCCGCGCCGCGGCGTCGGCGAGCAGGGGCTGCAGGGCCTCGGCGAGGGCGGCCGCGTCGTCGGGCGGGACGAGGCGGGCGGCGCCGCCGGCGGCCTCGGGCAGGGCGCCGGCGGTGGTGGTCACGACGGGCAGGCCGTGGGCCATGGCCTCGGCCACCACCATGCCGTAGCCCTCATAGCGGGAGGGAAGCACGAAAAGGTCAGCGCCGTCATAGAGTTGCGCGAGCTGCGACGGCGATTGGGCGCCGAGAAGGCGCAGGCGGGGCGCCAAGCCGAGCGCCTCGATCCGGGCCCTGAGGGCGGCGGCGGCCGCGGGCTCTCGATCGTCGGCGCCGGCGATGGCGGCCTGCCACGGGAGGTCGGCGAGTCGGGCGAGCGCGTCGGCGAGAACGTCCCATCCCTTGCGGTGGGAGAGGGTGCCGACCCCCAGAACTTGCGGCGCGTCCCGTCGGGGCGCGGCGTCGCCTCGCCCGGACGACGGGCGCGCGACGCCGGGTTCGGCGACGGCGATGCGGTCGGGCGCGACGGCGAGGCGGTCGGTCAGGGTCCGGGCGGTGGTGGCGCTGGTGGTGAGGACGGCGGCGCAGGCGGACAGGGCCTCGGCCTCGGTCGCGAGGCGCCGCGCCGACTCGGCCCCTGTCAGACCAGGCTCCAGGCCGAGCGGGTGATGATGCAGCGCGATCAGGGGCTTAGGGAGACGGCGAAGGGCCTGTGCGGGCAGGGCGCCCAGGGCGAGACCGTCCACGAGCAGCGCCGGTTCCGGGGCCTCGGCGAGGGTCGCGAGGGTCTGGGCGACCTCCTCCGCCGACGGGTCCGGGAAGCCGCGGGGGAGGGGAACGTGGCGCAGCGCGAGGCCGGCGGCGCGGGACGCCGCGAGCAGGGCGCGGGCGTAGGCATAGCCGCCGGTGGGGGTCGCCAGGTCGCCGGGAATCGCGAAGGCGCAGGGGATCATCGTTTTCAATCAGGGGTTTGGAGCGGCGCTTCGTACCAGGCGCGGGCCACGTGGCTTTCGTTGAGAAGAACCCGGATGCGCTCGATCCCCTCCGAGCCCGGCCCCAGCGCGCCGGCGCGGGCGGCGGCGGCGAGACTGTCCCAGACATGCTTGCAAAGCCACTCGGTGGTGGTCAGCTCGCCCGGGAACGCCTCATCCAAGTTGTTGAAATTCAACGGCGCCAGGGCCGATTTCAGCGCCTCATGCGCCCGGCCGATATCGCAGACGATGCGGTGCTCGCCCAGCTCGGCGCGATAGAAGGCGACGTCCACGACGTAGGTGGCGCCGTGCATCTTCTGCGCGGGGCCGAAGAC
>JBCBYE010000372.1:0-4874 GCA_039816075.1 Pseudomonadota bacterium
CAACGCCGGCGCGGCGATGGACGCGGCGGCGGCGATCGTGGCGATCCTCGACGACCAGCGCGCCGGCGCGTGGGCCGCCGCATGACCGAGCTTGCCGCCCGCCTCGCCGCCATGACCCCTGGCGGCGGGGCCTGGACGGTCGTCGCGGCCGACCCGGACCGGGCGGCCGTCCTGGCGCAGGCGGTCGCCCGGGCCGGCGTCGAATGCTGGATCCTGCCGATCGAGGGCGCGACGACGGTCGTCGCCGTCGCCCGCCGCCTCGAAGCCGGGCGCGCCGCGGGCGTATTGCTGGCGGCCCCTCCGCTGGTCGGGCCGGAGCGCTACGCCGCGGACGTCGCGACGGCCGCGGCGCAGCGACTCGACCTGCCGACCGTCTTCCTGGACCCTGTTTGATCCCGGAACCGATCCCGGAACAAATCCCGGAACATTTCGCCCCCGCCGGTTGTCCGGCGGGGGCTTTTTTTGTATCAAAAACAGTGTCTTGAGGCGCGTCCTCGGCTTCGGTTCGTTTTCAGCCCCCTCCACCAGCGCCTGGCGCTCGACCGACGCGGGTTCCGGAGCGGGCGGCGCGCGAAACCCGGCGTTTTTCAAGGGTCTCCCTAACGTCTTCGAACCCCGCGCGCACGCCTCGGATCCGACCCCGCGCGGCGGCGGGTCGGGTTGAGTCAGGGTTTCCCTGTGGATTTACCCGAACGAAGGCCATGGCCACGACCGCCCCCTCCATCGTCGGCGCGACGCAGGCGGACGCGCCGGTCGGTCTCGACGCGCTCTCCCTCCATGAAACCGTTCGGACCGGGCCGCTGACGCTGTTTTCCTTGTGCGAGAGCGCCACGGGCGAAGCGCAGATCGCCGGGGACGTGTCTCGCCCCTTTTCGTGGTCGGCGGCGCCCCGAACTTGCTGATGCGCCTCCCGACGCTGTAAACACATTCCAATGTGAATTACGCGCGGCATTGCTTGGTTCGACGGGCGGAGGTTGGGAATGACTGTCGTCTTCAGCAGCGACGACTCCATCATCGACCGGTTCGCCCATCTTGGCGAGCAAGGGACGGTCCCGGCCGCCTCGGTGGGGACCGTCGATGCGGCGGGCACCGCTCCGACGATCCCAGAGAGCATGACGCTGGACGACCCCAAGATCCTGCACCCCGGCGCGGGGCGCAGCGCGACCGAAACGCCGCAGGAGCCGTCGCGATGACCTCCCTCCCCGCCTTCTCCGCCGTCGAGGACCAGTCGATCGTCATCGACGTTCTGGCGATCCATGCCGGGTCGGCGCCGGGCCCCCTGACGCTGTTCTCGGTCGCCTCGACGCCGTTCGGCGCGGTTTCGATCACCGAGGATGATCGGCTGTCGTTCACGCCGGCCGAGGGCGTCGTGGGTCCGGTGACGCTCGGCTACTCGTGGCGGGATGGAACCGGCCGTCTGTTCTCGGAGGCGATCGCAGGCGAGGTCGCCGACGCGCCGCCCGATCCCGTCGTCGTGGCCCCCCAGGACGCGACCGCGACCATCTGGAAAGACACCGGTCGTTTCTTCCCGCTTGAAGACGACATCGTCGTGCAGGACGCCGTCAACGGCACGGTCGAACTCGGCGAGAACGGATATGTGCGCTACACGCCCGACCCGGGATTCGTGGGGATCGATACGTTCGAGTACGGCTTTCTGGACGGAAAGGCGCCGGCCTCAGGCGACGTCGTCTACGATGCCGATGCCACGGGCCTGGTCTCGATCGAGGTTCTCGATCCCGTCGCGGACGGCGCGGTCTTCTACGCGTTCGAGAAGATCCAACTGGGCGCGAACCCGCTCTTCGACTATGTCGACAAACTGCCGGTCGGCGCATGGCTTCCGAGCGGCGGAGAGGTCGCTTCCAGTCCGCTGTCGCCGAACATCAGCGAGGCGTTCTCGTCCCGGGGCTATCACCTGTCGGGCAGCTTCTGGAGCTTTCCCGTCGCGCCGAACGGCGGTTTCCTCGAGCCCGAAGGCGTCGCGCTGGACGCGGTCTTCATCGAAGCCGGCAAGATCGCCCCGGTCGGCAGCGGCTTTGAGGACGATGCCGACCTGTTGATGATCGCGACGAACCTCGGCGGAAGCGGAGAGCTTCGCCGCTACGACGGACCGTTCACGTTTCTGGGCAGCGACGCCGCGGATGCCGCGCCCCTGTCCGGCCTGTCAGGCGCGGGAACCTTCCGGCTTCTCGGCGGCGCCGACACGCTGAACGCGACGTTCTTCCAAGGCGAGGGCATCACGGTCCATGCCGGAGACGGCGACGACCGGATCGTGGGAACCGATGGCGACGATCTCCTCCGCGGCGAGGCCGGGGACGACGATCTGCGCGGCGGGCCCGGCGACGACGTGGTCGTTCCCGGCGACGGGGCCGACGCCGTTCACCTCGGGCAGGGCGACGATCTGCTTCGCGGCACGCTGGCGGAGCTGGCCGACACGCGGCTGGAGGACTTCGGCATCGGCGATGCGATCCGCATCCTCGGCGGCGCCTCGACCCCGTTTCGCTTCGTGCAGGAGAGGGAGGGAACGCCGTTCGAGCACTCGATCTTCGAAGCGGACGAGACCGGAGACGGCGAAGGCGACGTCAGCTTCACGATCAAGCACGCGAACCCGTTCGTCGCGCTCCGCGCCGCGGTCGAAGGGAACGACATCGTCATCGACGGCGTTGCCGAGGTGGATCCCGACCCCGACGCCGATCCTGATCCTGATCCTGATCCGACGCCGGACCCGGATCCCGATCCTAACCCCGCGCCGAAGCCCGATCCGCAGCCGAAGACGCGCCTCTGGGGCGACGAGAAGGACGACGTCATCCGCGGCGACGCCGGCGATCAAACCCTTTACGGCCTTGCCGGCGAAGACTCTCTGATGGGCGGCAAGGGCCGGGACGTCCTGCATGGCGGCCGAGGCGGCGACCTGCTGCGCGGCGGGCCCGGCGCCGACGAGTTGCACGGCGAGACGGGGCGCGGCGACGAGATGATCGGCGGCCGCGGCCGCGACGTCTTCGTCGTCAAGGAGGGCGCCCTGCGGGACTTCGTCCTCGACTGGCGCGACGGGATGGACAAGATCCGCATCGACGTCGACGGCATGACCTTTCGGGACCTCAAGATCGTGCAGCGAGGCGACGACGCCCGCGTCGTCTACGGCTCGTCCAAGGATGCCTTGATCCTCTACGACGTCGACGCCGGCGATATCGGCCGCGAGGACGTCTTGTTCACCTGACCCTCTCGCCGCCTGGGGCGCGTCGCGATGACGTTCCGGCGGTTCGCCCGGGCCCGCCGACGACCGGGCATCGACTGCAAAAGGCGATGAAAAGAACGATCTCCGCCCAAGGGCCCTGTGGCGTTGGGGCCTGCAAGGCGCCGATACGCTGGAGGGCGGCAAGGGCGCGGACGCGCTGCATGCGGGCAAGGGGCGCGACGTCTTCGTGGCGACGGACGGCGACCGGCGCGACGTGGTCACGGACCGGCAGGATGGCCGCGACCGCATTCGGATCGATGCGCAGGGCGTCGGGTTTCGGGATCTGAAGATCGTGCAGCGTGGCGATGACGCGCGGATCGTGCGTGGCGCGGCCAAAGGCGCGCTGATCCTCTGAAGGATCGACATCGCCGAGCTGTGGCGATCCGGCTCCCTCTTCGGATGGGACCTCGACGTCCGGCCGGAGGGTCGCGCCGATCGTCGCCCGGGGTCGCCCCCATGGGGCCCCGCGGAAGAGTGGCTCCGGCGGTAGGATTCGAACCTACGACCAGCGGATTAACAGTCCGATGCTCTACCACTGAGCTACGCCGGAACAGCCACGCGCCCTGCGGCGCGCGCGGGCTATAGCAAGGCCCCCCGATCCCGTCCAGACCCCGCGGGGCCATTCGGCGATGCGAGAGGCGCGGGCGCCGCGGCGGGGGGCGAGACCCGCCGCGGCGCCGGGTCAGTCGGCGACGCGCCCGCCATAGTCGCGCGTCACCTCGCGGCAGATGCGGGCGACGGTGTCGCGCAGCTGCTCCAGCCGCTCGTCGGTGATGCGGCTCTTGGGGCCGGAGACGGAGATCGCCGCCGCCGGCGCGCCCGCCTCGTTCAGCACCGCGCCGGCGGCGCAGCGCAGGCCCTCGGCATGCTCCTCGTCGTCGACGGCGGCCCCGGCGCGGCGCACCTCGGCGAGCTCCCCGAACAGGGCCTCCACGTCGATGCGGGTGCGCGCGGTGGCGCGGGGCATGCCGTGTTCTTCGAGGATGCGGCGCGCATGCTCGGGGCGCATATGGGCCAGCATGGCCTTGCCCGCAGCGGACCAGTGCATCTTCACCCGGCCGCCCACGCGGGTCAGCGCCCGCATGGAATGGCGGCTTTCGACCTGGGCCATGCACACCGCCTCGCCGCCCGATTCGAGGAAGATGTTGGCGGTCTCGCCCGTGGTTTCCATCAGGCGGCGCATGTAGGGCCGGGCGAGCACGATCACGTCCCGGGTGCGGGCGAAGGCCGCCCCGGCGGTGAACGCGCCCACGCCCACATGCCAGCTTCCGCTGGACGGGTCGAAGCGCACGAAACGCTCCGACTCGAGCGTGGTCAGGATGCGGTGGGCGGTCGAGGCGGCGAGCCCCGCCGCCGAAGCGGTTTCGGACAGGGTCAGCCCATCCTGGCTTTCGGCGAGCGCGCGAAGGACGGAAATGGCGCGGGTGATCGACCGGACCTGACCGGCCCTGCCCGCATCGCTTCCGCCATCGGCGTTGGCGTCTTTTGCAGCCATCACGAGTTCTCCCTCACGTGATAGTTTCAGAGCTGAACTAGGTCGGCGGCGCCATGTATCCAGCGCCCGCCCGCGGCGCGGCGACGCGGGGGCGCCTTGCCCTCGGGCCGCGCCCCGCGCCAAGGTGCCGCGACGGCGCGCGCCGCC